>JANLOZ010000303.1:0-5812 GCA_031366845.1 Novosphingobium sp.
AGCCAGCGCGCCTCTTCCGCCCCGCCCGACAGGACGATGGCATCGAAGTTTTCCTTGAGCGAGGCGACCGAAACGGTGACGCCGACTTCGGTCGAGGTGCGGAATTCAACGCCTTCCGCCGCCATCTGCACCATGCGGCGGTTGATCAGATGCTTTTCCATCTTGAAGTCTGGAATACCGTATCGCAGCAGGCCGCCTGCGCGGTCATTCTTTTCGAACAGCGTCACTGAATGCCCGGCCCGCGCGAGTTGCTGCGCGGCGGCCATCCCCGCCGGGCCCGAGCCGACAACCGCCACGTTCTTGCCGGTGCGCACGGCGGGAACCTGTGGTACAATCCAGCCTTCTTCCCACCCCTTGTCAACGATAGCGCATTCGATCGATTTGATCGTCACCGGCGCATCAATGATGTTGAGCGTGCAGCTCGCCTCGCACGGTGCGGGGCAGATGCGGCCGGTGAATTCGGGGAAATTGTTGGTCGAATGCAGCACTTCGAGCGCGCTTTGCCAATCGCCCTCATAGACCAGCTGGTTCCAGTCAGGGATGATGTTGTTCACCGGGCAGCCGCTGTGACAATAGGGAATCCCGCAGTCCATGCAGCGCGAAGCCTGCGCCTTGAGTGCAGGCTCACCGTAAGGAATGGCAAATTCCTTGTAGTGGCCCAGACGCGTTTTCGGGTCCGCATAACTGCGATCAGCGCGATCTAGCTCGAGAAAGCCGGTTTCCTTGCCCATCCTCAGTTGTCCCTCGCCCAAAAAATAGGGACTGTCCCCATTTTTCTATTCCGCTGCCACCGAGGCGGCTTCGAGCCGCTCGGTTTCGATTTGCTTGAGCGCCTTTGCGTAGTCGCGCGGCAGGACTTTGACGAACTTGCCAATCGCATTGCCAAAATCATCGAGCAGCGCCCGCGCGCGTCTGGAGCCGGTATGGAGGTGATGGCGTTCGAGCAGCACCCTGATGCGTTCGGCATCGTGGCGAAGCATGTCGCCCATGCCGGGGTCTGACGCGCCGTTGCTGCGCTGCTGCGGCCGGCCCGCGCCGTCCTCTTCATCGCGGCCCGCCGCCACGCTCAGCAGATCGACCTGCGCCTTGTTGCACATGTCGGCAAAATTGCCCGCTTCATCATAGACATAGGCAATCCCGCCTGACATGCCCGCAGCGAAGTTGCGCCCGGTTTTGCCGAGCACGCAGACCACCCCGCCGGTCATATATTCGCAGCCATGATCGCCGGTGCCTTCAACCACCGCAACCGCGCCCGAATTGCGCACCGCGAAGCGTTCGCCGCCAACGCCGTTGAAAAACGCCTCGCCTGCAATCGCGCCGTAAAGCACAGTGTTGCCGACGATAATGTTCGCCGCCGGATCGCGGTCGACGTGGCCCGGTTGCCGGACGATCACGCGCCCGCCCGAAAGCCCCTTGCCGACATAGTCGTTGGCATCGCCGGTGAGATCGAGCGTCACGCCGTGCGCGAGCCAGGCGCCAAAGCTCTGTCCGGCAACGCCTGTGAGCTTCACTGAAATCGTGTTGTCGGGCAGGCCCGCGTGGCCATAGCGCCGGGCAACTTCGCCCGAAAGCATCGCGCCGACGGTGCGGTTGACGTTGATCACCTTACGTTCGATCCGCACCGGCGCTTTGCTGTCCAGCGCCTCGGCGGCGGCAGCGATCAATTCGTTATCGAGCGCATTTTCGAGCCCGTGGTCCTGCGTTTCGCTCCAGCCGAGCGTGGTGCCCGGCGCGGGATCGACCCGGTGGAGCAACCGCGACAAGTTCACGCCGCGCGCCTTCCAGTGCGTGACGGCAGCATGGCTATCGAGCATATCGACCCGGCCCACCATCTCAGCCACAGTGCGGAAGCCCAATTCGGCCATGATGCTGCGCAATTCTTCGGCGACGAAGAAGAAGTAGTTGATCACGTGCTCGGGCTGGCCGGTGAAGCGCGCGCGCAGCACCGGATCCTGCGTCGCCACGCCGACCGGGCAGGTGTTGAGATGGCACTTGCGCATCATGATGCAGCCCGCGGCGATCAACGGTGCGGTGGCGAAACCGAATTCATCGGCGCCGAGCAGCGCCGCCACGGCAACATCGCGCCCCGTCCGGATGCCGCCATCGGCTTGCACCGCGATGCGGCTGCGCAGGTTGTTGAGCAGCAATGTCTGCTGGGTTTCAGCCAGCCCGATTTCCCACGGGCTGCCCGCGTGGGTGAGCGATGTCAGCGGCGAAGCACCGGTGCCGCCCTCATAGCCCGAGATCGTCACATGGTCAGCCCGCGCCTTGGATACGCCCGCCGCAACCGTGCCGACGCCGACTTCGGACACCAGCTTGACCGAAATCCGCGCCTTGCCGTTGACGTTCTTGAGATCGTGAATCAACTGGGCGATGTCTTCGATCGAATAGATGTCGTGGTGCGGCGGCGGGCTGATCAGGCCGACGCCGGGGGTCGAATGGCGGGTTGCGCCGATGGTCTTGTCAACCTTGTGGCCGGGCAGCTGGCCGCCTTCGCCGGGCTTTGCACCCTGCGCCATCTTGATCTGGATATCGTCTGAATTGACTAGGTACTCAGTGGTCACGCCGAACCGGCCCGAGGCCACCTGCTTGATCGCCGAGCGCATCGAATCGCCGTTGGCCATCGGCTTGAACCGCTTGGGATCCTCGCCGCCTTCGCCGGTGTTGGATTTGGCGCCGATGCGGTTCATTGCCACGGCCAGCGTGGTGTGTGCCTCCCACGAAATCGACCCATAGCTCATCGCCCCGGTGGCGAAACGCTTGACGATGTCTGCGGCGGGCTCAACCTCGGAAATATCGAGCGGCGTGGCGGCCTTGCGAAAGTCCATCAGCCCGCGAATCGTCAGCAGCCGGGCCGACTGATCGTTGATCGTCTGGGCAAATTCGCGATACTTTTCAGGCAGATTGCCGCGCACCGCGTGTTGCAGCGCGGCGACATTTTCCGCCGTCCAGGCGTGCTCTTCGCCGCGCAGGCGCAGGCCGTACATGCCGCCGACGTCGAGCATCCGGCGGTAGATAGGGTTGTCACCATAGGCGGTGGCGTGGCGGCGCACGGCTTCTTCTGCAACTTCGGCAAGGCCAACGCCTTCGATGGTTGTCGCAGTGCCCGAAAAATAGGCGTCGATGAACGGCGTGTTGAGCCCGACGGCATCAAAGATCTGCGCGCCGCAATAAGACTGGTAGGTCGAGATGCCCATCTTGGACATGACCTTCATGATGCCCTTGCCGACGCCCTTGATATAGTTCTTGCGCGCCGTTTTGGCGTCGAGCGCCAGGCCTTTTGAAACGCGAATTTCCTCAATGCTTTCAAAGGCGACATAAGGATTTATCGCCTCTGCGCCATAGCCCGCGAGCGCGCAGAAATGGTGCACTTCGCGTGCTTCACCGGTTTCGACAACGAGCCCGGTTTGCATGCGCAACCCCTGCCGGACGAGGTGCTGATGAACCGCCGCGGTCGCCAGAAGCGCAGGCATCGGGATGCGGTCAGCACTCTGCGCGCGGTCAGACAGGATCAGGATGTTCTTGTCCTGCAGCACCGCTTCGGTTGCCGCCCAGCACATTTCCTTGATCGCCTGCCCCAGCCCGTCGGCCCCGGCCGCGGCATCCCAGGTCATGTCGATAGTTTCGGTGCGGAACGCGCCATCGAGCGCGGCTTCGACCGAGCGGATCTTTGCCACTTCGTTATCGGTCAGGATCGGCTGATCGACCTCAAGCCGTTTGTGCGTTCCGGCATCGTGCCCGAGCAGATTGGGGCGCGGGCCGATCATCGAAACGAGGCTCATCACCAGCTCTTCACGGATCGGATCGATCGGCGGATTGGTGACCTGCGCGAAGTTCTGCTTGAAGTAATCGTAAAGCAGGCGTGACCGGTTCGACAGCACGGCGATAGGCGTATCGGTGCCCATCGATCCCAGCGGCTCATCGGCGTTTTGCGCCATCGGCTCGAGGAAGCGCGAGAGGTCCTCTTGCGTATAGCCGAACGCCTGCTGGCGGTGGAGCAGCGAGGTGGTTTCGACCGGCAATTGCGCCAGTTCCGGCTCGATCAGATCGAGATCCTTGAGCTTGTACTGCGCCGCCTCGAGCCATGCCTCATAAGGATATTCGGCGGAAAGCTGGGCTTTGAGCTCCTCATCCTCGATGATCCGGCCTTCGGCAAAATCGATCAGCAGCATGCGCCCCGGCTGGAGCCGCCACTTGCGAACGATATTGTCTTCCTTGATTGGCAGGACGCCGCTTTCCGACGCCATGACAACCAGATCATCATCGGTAACGAGGAAGCGTGCTGGCCGAAGGCCGTTGCGATCAAGCGTCGCGCCGATCTGGCGGCCATCGGTAAAAGCGACCGCGGCGGGGCCGTCCCAAGGCTCCATCAACGCGGCGTGATATTCGTAGAATGCCCGGCGCGCAGGGTCCATCAGCGGGTTTCCGGCCCAGGCTTCAGGGATCAGCATCATCACCGCATGGGCAAGGCTATAGCCGCCCGCGAGCAGCAGTTCGAGCGCATTATCGAGGCAGGCGGTGTCTGACTGACCGTGCGGGATGATGGGCCACATCTTGTCCAGATCGGCGCCCAGCAGCTCGCTCTCCATCGTGCGGCGGCGCGCGTTCATCCAGTTGACGTTGCCGCGCACGGTGTTGATCTCGCCATTGTGGGCGATGAACCGGTAAGGATGCGCGAGCTTCCAGCTGGGGAAAGTGTTGGTCGAAAACCGTTGATGGACGAGGCCGAGCGCCGAGATGCAATCGGGATCGCGAAGATCGTCGTAGAACGAGCCAACCTGGGTTGCCAGCAACAGTCCCTTGTAAACCACGGTGCGGCTGGAAAAGCTTGGCATGTAAAGCTGGGCGATACCCGGAAGCCCGTGCTTTTGCGCCAGCGCCGCCAGGGGGTTCTGCGTCTGCTTGCGGATCGCCAGCAACTTGCGTTCAAACGCGTCCTGGTCTGGGCAGTTGGCGCCGCGTTCGATCAGGCACTGGCGGATCACCGGCATCTGTTCGATCACCGCTTTGCCCAGGCCATCAAGCGTTACCGGGACATCGCGCCAGCCGATCAGCCGCTGGCCTTCCTTGGCGATGAATTTTTCAAAGATACCGACGATGAAATCGCGGCTCTGCGCATCCTGCGGCAGAAAGCACATGGCAACCGCATAGTCGCCAGCGGCAGGCAGGGTCAGGCCCTCGTTCGCTGCCCATTTGCGCAACAGCGCATCGGGGGTCTGGATCAGGATGCCCGCGCCATCGCCGAGCAGCGGATCGGCACCGACTGCGCCGCGATGATCGAGGTTTTTCAGAATCTCCAGCGCCTGGCTGACAATCGCGTGGCTTTTGGCACCCTTGATGTGGGCGACAAAGCCTACACCACATGCGTCATGCTCGTTACGTGCGTCATAAAGGCCTTGGGATTCGGGAAATGTCATTGATAAACCTGTCCTGTCACGGTCGGCTGCAACCAGATGGTTGCGCCAGAAACTAACGCGAATCGCCGATTTATGCAGCGAAATTGCGCCAAATTCCCCCTTGGCGACACGATCGTGTTTTTGCAACTGCGAACAGATATTCCGGCCCGGCGATGCGGCGGTGTGATCGGCCGAAAAGTGAGGCCGCCGGACTGCGGGTTAGCGTTTTTCCGTGTAGCGTCGAATCGGCACCAGCCCGCTCCCCCGCCCGGCCACCCATTAGAGCGTGATGATTTCAGGCCAAATAGGCGCGGAGGGCATTAAATAGGGACAGTCCCCATTTAATGGCCCCCACATAATGCCTGCCCGTCGTTCAGTATGGCTGCATAGCTTGATTACATTAAATAGGGACTGTC
>JANLOZ010000036.1:0-7560 GCA_031366845.1 Novosphingobium sp.
GAAGGCGATGCCACCAAGCTTGCACACGGCATCGAAGGCCCATTCCACATCGTCGCCAACCTGCCCTACAACGTGGGAACGGCGCTGTTCGTCGGCTGGCTTTCCGGGCCGGAATGGCCGCCACAATGGACATCCATGACCTTGATGTTCCAGCAGGAAGTCGCCCACCGCATCGTTTCAGAAGCCGGCCCTTCCGCCTATGGCCGCCTCGCGGTCCTCGCCCAATGGCGCAGCACGGCCAAGGTCGCGATGAAGGTCCACCGCAGCGCCTTCACCCCGCCGCCAAAGGTGATGAGCGCCATCGTCCATATGGTGCCGGGTGCAATGCCCGCAGGCGTCTCGCCGCGCATGCTCGAACGCGTAACCGAGGCGGCATTCGGCCAGCGCCGCAAGATGTTACGCCAAAGTTTGAAGGGCTTACCCGGCGCACTGGAAGCGCTGGAACGGCTGGGAATTGACCCCCAGCGCCGCGCCGAAACACTGACCGTCGAAGAATTTGTTGCGGTGGCGCGGGAATTGGTATCACAGGCCTACAGTAAGATCAAAGTTGTTGATTGATCTTGCACCTAATGCTGGCAGTGTGGCATTTCAATAAGCTTGGGATATAGAGACCTGTTGCCGCACGGTGTATGCTATGTTAGGCATGCTTCATGGGGTTTACGAATGCACAAGAGCGCAGCATCAAACGTTATACCGATTCCCATTACCACGAAATCAATGGCGAGTTGCGCGGAGACAACAGTGGCGATTCTGCCGTTGCGCTGGACATCTACAACCTCGACAGCATTCTCGAATCGTCCAAGATCGGCAATTCAACGATGGTCTTTCGCGGTGTCGGTGAAGCCTACGTACAGGAACTTGAGCGCCGTCGACTGCAGATTGGTGACACAATCCAAGACAAGGCCTTTCTGAGCACAAGTCGCAGACCGGAGGAGGCAAAACGGTTCACGCGCGATGGAAATTCGGGCATGCTACTAAGGATAAGGTTGCCGATGGGGTGCAGTGCGCTAGATTTGTCCCCATATTCGGTAAACCCAAGCGAGGAGGAAATCTTGCTGGCGAGGGGAACAAAGTTACGGGTCTTGGGGTATGATGCCGATGAGGACATCCTGGATCTGGAGGTAACGACAGGTGACTGACAATCGTAGCGAACGGTTTTATTCCAAAGGTTTCAAAGGCGTCACTGTCACCAAGGGCCGAGGAAATGGTAATCCGTTGCTGAGCAATCGGCAGCGCGGTGATCGCAAATCTCAAATCGTGAAAGGCCAGAAGGGTTTCGGCAAAAGCTCACTGGTCATAAAAGTCGCAGATTCAGCTGGCCTCTCCCTTGTCCAGGCCAGCAAGGCTGTCGATGGGGTTATGGAGGCCATCTCCGCTGCGCTCGCCGAGGGTGAGACTGTGCGCTTGGTAGGTTTCGGCACTTTCTCGGTCGCCAAACGTCAGGCACTGACCGGACGCAATCCTCGAACGGGTGAGCCAATGGCAATAGACGAAGTGGCCACTCCTCGGTTCAAGGCGGGCAAGCACCTCAAAGACGCGGTCAACTGACAGCGAGCCCTGAGACGGTCGGCTTGTCGCGATTCGCAATCCTCAACCTGCCGCCTTCTTGCGCAAACGCCAGGCGTGCAGCAGCGGCTCGGTATAGCCGCTCGGCTGCGTAGCGCCCTTGAAAACCAGATCGATCGCCGCCTGAAACGCCATCGAGGTTCCCCAGTTCCCGGCCATCGGCTCATAGAGCGGATCGCCCGCGTTCTGCCCGTCCACCTTGGCCGCCATGCGTTGCAGCGAGTCCAGGACCTGGTCTTTGGTGCAGACACCGTGGAGCAGCCAATTCGCCATATGCTGGCTGGAAATCCGCAGCGTCGCGCGGTCTTCCATCAGGCCTATGTCATTGAGATCAGGCACCTTTGAACAGCCGACCCCGGCATCAATCCACCGCACAACATAACCCAGCAAGCCTTGCGCATTGTTGTCCAGTTCCTCACGCACCTCGTCTTCAGAAAAGTTCGTGCCGGTGGCGAGGGGAACCGCAAGAAGGGCATCGAGCGACGGAATTGGCTGAGCGGCGAGCGCCTTCTGCACCGCAAACACATCAATGGCGTGATAATGCATGGCGTGGAGCACGGCGGCGGTGGGCGAAGGGACCCATGCAGTGTTGGCACCCGAGAGCGGATGCACGGTCTTTTCCGCCATCATCGCAGCCATCCGGTCGGGCGCGGCCCACATGCCTTTGCCTATCTGTGCGCGGCCCGAAAGCCCGTGTTTCAGACCGATGGCGACATTGCGTTTTTCGTACGCGGCGATCCAGCCCGAGGCCTTCATCGCGCCCTTGCGGATCATCGGCCCGGCGCGCATCGAGGTGTGCATTTCGTCGCCCGTGCGATCCAGAAAGCCGGTGTTGATGAATACGATCCGGTCCTTCACGGCATGGATGCAGGCCGCAAGATTGGCGGAAGTGCGCCGTTCTTCATCCATAACGCCAACTTTTACCGTGTGGCGCGGCAGGCCGAGCAGGTCTTCGACCGCATCGAACAGATCGTTGGTAAAGGCGCACTCGTCCGGCCCGTGCATCTTGGGCTTGACGATGTAGATACTCCCGGTTTTGGAGTTGCGATAGGCCCCCAGCCCGGCCACATCCATCGCCCCGATGGCGCTGGTTATCACCGCGTCCATAATCCCTTCGGGCACCTCATTGCCATCGGGCAAACGGATCGACGGGTTGGTCATCAGGTGGCCGACGTTGCGCACGAACAGCAGGCTGCGGCCGGAAAGGGTGAACCTTGAACCCGAAGGCGCTGTCCATTCCCGATCAGGCGCGAGGGTGCGGGTCATCATTTTCCCACCCTTGTCAAAAGTATCCGCCAGATCACCGCGGACCACCCCGAGCCAGTTGGCATAGGCGGCGCGCTTGTCCTCGGCATCGACTGCGGCAATCGAATCCTCAAGATCGACAATCGTCGTCAACGCCGCTTCCATGATGACATCGGCAATCCCGAGCGGATCAGTGCGGCCAACCGGATGATCGCGGTCAATCACCAGTTCAATGTGCAGACCGTTGTGCATGAACAGCACCCCGCCTTCGCGCGTGGCAAAAGTCTGCGGGCAATCTCCGCCGGTCAGGGTCAGTTCCCATCCGGGCAGGGTATCATCGAGGAAGGCCCGAACCCGCGCCACGACGGCGTCTCCGCGCGCTTTATCGTAGCCGCCAGCCTGCGCCGGCGCGGCATCGAGCGCATCAGTGCCGTAGAACGCATCGTAAAGGCTGCCCCAGCGCGCATTTGCGGCATTGAGCAGGAACCGCGCGTTGAGCACAGGCACGACCAGCTGCGGCCCGGCCATCGTCGCGATTTCCGGATCAACGTTCTGCGTACCGATGGTGAAATCACCCGGCTCTTCAACCAGATAGCCGATGCTGCGAAGGTATGCCTGATATTCTGCCTGATCGAGCGCCTTGCCGCCGCGCTCCATATGCCAAACATCAATCTGCCCCTGCAATGCCTCGCGCTTTTCAAGCAACGCGCGATTGCGCGGCGCAAAATCTGCCAGCAGCGCGGCAAAGCCCGACCAGAACGCACCAGCATCCTTGCCCTGCGGCGCGAGCACTTCCGCCTCGACAAATGCGGCTAGCCGCGCATCAACCTGCAAGCCTGCGCGGTCGGTCATCTGGTTTTCGCTGGTCATCATACCTCACAATATATCACTGCGGCCCGCAGATGCAGGCAGCGATTCCGGGTGTCTGGTGGGGAGGACCTGCGCGCCTATGAATGATGAGTCGGCAAAAGGCAACGCAGGATTGAGGGGCGGGATTGGGGGGTTGGTGCTTGGCTGGCTTGCGGCTAGTGATGGTTGCCAATGAAACAACTTAGCCCCCTTGAACGCGCTATGATTGAGCACATCGATCAGGCGGCATTGCTGGCGCAAGTTGAGCAATGGTGCGCGATCAATACCGGCACCGGCAACCTTGCCGGACTGGCGAGGCAGGCCGGGCTTCTCGCCGATGCCTTTGCGCAATTGCCAGGCGAGATAAGCCTGATTGACGCCTCAAGCACTACTGCGATGGGTGCTGACGGGCAGCAAACGTCAATCGAAAACGGCCGTCATCTGGTGCTTCGGGTCCGCCCCCATACTGCGCGACGGGTGCTGCTCACCGGGCATATGGACACGGTATTCCCCGCCAACGATCCTTTCCAGAACCTCACCTGGCTTGACGACCAGACACTCAATGGCCCCGGCGTCGCCGACATGAAGGGCGGGATTGCGGTGATGCTCGCGGCGCT
This sequence comes from Novosphingobium sp., assembly GCA_031366845.1. Taxonomy (GTDB): domain Bacteria; phylum Pseudomonadota; class Alphaproteobacteria; order Sphingomonadales; family Sphingomonadaceae; genus Novosphingobium. The sequence goes on from JANLOZ010000036.1 coordinate 4,278, forward strand.
GAGTGCGTTCGAAACAGATCCCGGAGCCGCGCAGATCGGCTATGATGTCCTGATCAATTCGGACGAAGAGACCGGCAGCCTGTCCTCAGCCCCGCTGATCGCCGACCTCGCAGGCGGCAAGCTTGCAGCGCTGACCTACGAACCATCCGCGCTTCCCGATGGCACGCTGGCGGGAGCGCGCGGGGGAAGCGGGAATTTCGCGATCCTGATCCGCGGCAAATCGGCCCACGCCGGGCGCAACCCGCAAGACGGGCGCAATGCGATTGTCGCAGGCGCAGCGCTGGTGCTGCGATTGAAGGCGCTTGAATGCGAAGGGCTGGCGATCAATCCAGCCCGGATCGACGGTGGCAGCGCCAACAATGTAGTTCCGGATATGGCTGTGGTGCGCTTCAACATTCGCCCGGTGACGTTGGAACTTGCCCGGCAATTCAATTTTGACCTCGGCCAGATAGTCCCCGCGCTGCAAGCCGAACACGGCGTGCATTTCACCGTTCAAGGCGGCCTTTCGCGTCCTCCCAAGCCGCTTGATCCGCCTGCCGAACGCCTGTTCAATCTGGTCAAGGATTGTGGCGAAACCCTGGGCCAGCCGATCCGCTGGCAGTCTTCGGGCGGCGTCTGCGATGGCAACAACATCGCCGCTTGCGGGGTGCCAGTGGTCGATACGATGGGCGTGCGCGGCGGGGCGATCCATTCACCAGACGAATTCCTCATCGTCGCCTCGCTGGCAGAGCGCGCCGCGCTCTCGGCGCTGGTGCTCCGCCGCCTAGCCGAAGGAGCCCTGAAATGACTCCGAAGGAGCCCTGACATGACCCACCGCATCCGTGCCGCCACGGCCAGCGACCTGCAGCACCTTTACGAAATGGCCAAGCGCACCGGCGGCGGCTTCACCAACCTGCCGCCTGATCGCAAGGCCCTGGGCGCGAAACTCGAACGCTCCGCCGCCGCATTTGCCCGCATCGGAGACAGCATTGGCGATGACCTTTACCTGTTTGTCTTGGAAAACACCGCCACCGGCGAGGTGCGTGGCACCTGCCAGATATTCTCCTCGGTTGGCCAGAAATGGCCGTTTTATTCATATCGCATCGGCGCATTGACCCAGCACAGCGCCGAACTCGATCGCACCTTCCGCGCCGATATCCTGAATCTCTCGACCGATCTTGAAGGCGCGACCGAGGTTGGCGGGTTGTTCCTCCATCCCGGCGAGCGCGCGGGCGGTCTGGGCATGCTGATCGCGCGCAGCCGCTATCTGTTTATCCGCGATCACCGCCCGCGCTTTTCCGACCGGACACTCGCGGAACTGCGCGGCGTGATTGACGAGGCCGGTGGGTCGCCGTTCTGGGACGGGGTCGCCGGTCGCTTTTTCGGGATGAATTTTCAGGATGCCGACGAATTCAACGGCCGCAAAGGCAACCAGTTCATCGCCGATCTGATGCCCAAGCACCCGGTCTATATCGCCATGCTGCCCGAAGGCGCGCGCGCGGTGATCGGCGTGCCGCACCCGTCTGGCCGGGCAGCAATGCGGATGCTCGAAGGCGAGGGGTTTGTCTGGGAACGCTATGTCGACATCTTCGATGGCGGCCCGACGATGACCGCGCAAACCGACCGCATTCGCTCAATATGCGAGGCGGAGGAAGCGGTGGTTTCGGCGATCGATCCCGCACTCGGCGAGCATAAAGGCGGCGAAAAGAGGCTCATATCCACAGGCAAACTGGCAGATTTCCGCGCTGCCTATGGGTGGGTGTCACCCGGCGGCGATGGCATTGTCCTTGATCCGGCCTGTGCCGCCGCGCTGGGGGTTGAGCCCGGCCAAGCGGTAACCCACGTGGCCCGGGGCTAAACCTTGGCGCTGGCGGAAATCAACTTTGACGGGATCATCGGCCCGAGCCACAATTACGCAGGACTGAGCTTCGGCAACCTCGCCGCGACCGCCCATGCCGGGCAGGTGTCGCGACCGCGCGACGCCGCGCTGCAAGGCTTGGCGAAGATGCGGCACAGTCTGGCCTTGGGTCTGCCGCAAGGGTTTTTGCTCCCGCTTCCCCGCCCCAACCTGCGCTACCTCGATGCGCTCAATGCCGGCGCCCATCCGGAGCCGGGTTTGCTCGCTGCGGCATGGTCCGCCTCGTCGATGTGGACGGCCAACGCAGCCACCGTCTCGCCGGGGCCGGACACGGCGGATGGACGCTGCCACCTGACACCAGCCAATCTGGTATCGATGCCGCACCGGTCTCACGAATGGCCAGACACCGCCCGGCAGCTGGCCCTCGCATTTGCTGACGAACAGTATTTCAAGCTCCACCCGCCGGTTCCCCCCGCGTTCGGCGATGAAGGCGCGGCGAACCACATGCGACTTTGCGGCAGCCACGGGGAAAGGGGCCTCGAACTGTTCGTCTATGGCCGCAGCGGCGCAGGCTTTCCCGCCCGTCAGAACGAACAGGCGAGCCGAGCGGTGGCCCGCGGCCACGGGCTTGATCCGGCACACGTGCTGTTTATCGAACAAAATCCCGAAGCCATCGCTGCCGGGGCCTTTCACAACGACGTTGTCGCGGTGGCGAACGCGCGCGTGCTGTTCTGCCACGAACGCGCCTTTGCCGCGCCGGACGAAGCCTGTTCGGCTATCCTTTCGGCCATGCCGAGTGCCGAACTGGTCGTCGTCCCCGAAGCCCAGGTCAGCCTTGCCGATGCGGTATCAAGCTACCTGTTCAATGCCCAACTGGTTACGCTGCCCACGGGCGAGCAGGCGCTGATCGTCCCGCTCGAAGCCACCGAGACGCCATCGGTGGGTGCCTATCTCAAACGCCTCGTCGCTGGCAACGGGCCTATCCAGCAGGTGCTGCCGGTTGATGTCCGCCAATCGATGGCAAACGGCGGCGGCCCGGCCTGTTTGCGACTGCGCGTGATTGCCGATCCCGCCACGGTTGACCCTCGGTTTCTGCTTGATGAGGCCAAGGCAGACCGGATCGCACGCGTAATTTCTCAGGCCTGGCCCGAAGAAATCGCCATTGCAGATTTGGGCAATAAAGCGCTCACCGCATCAGTCCTCGCCGCCCGGCAAGCACTGCTCGAAGTGCTTGGTCTCGATTGTCTCCTTTGAACATGTCGGCCGGGCTTACACCTGCTCTTATCTTAACCATTCACTTGCGCTGAAATCTGGGACTGGCATGATCGTTGCTGTATAATTATCAACGCAATCGAGAAAACCATGTTCCGCAAGATCGGCCGCCTGTTTCTGATCAAGACCCGATTTGAGGCTTATCTCATCATCTACGCGCTCGCGCTCGGCGGC
>JANLOZ010000086.1:0-2277 GCA_031366845.1 Novosphingobium sp.
GCCTCACCCTCACCGCGCCGCACTTCCCAGCGTTCGCCGGTGGCGCGCAGCAGGCCGTCGCGCAGATCGGATGTGGGATCGCCGGGATAGCCTTCAACCAGCGCGAACATCAGCGACAGCGGGGCAAGGTCAACCACCCGCACCCAATCGCGCATAATCTGCGCGACGCGCAGCTGGCCCGAATGCTCAACCCTGTCGCACAGCGCCGGCCACTCCATCGCCACCGGCGCAGCGGGCGCAGCGGCGGCGGTCGCGTTCTCCAAAGCCGGTGCAGCAGGCATCGCTGCGGCTGCCGCAAGCAGCTGCTTCGTCAGGGTCCCGGGATCGGGCAGGTCCGCCGCGTGCATCACCCGCAGCAGGGCCATCTGCGCCGATGCCAGCGGATCAGGGGCGCTGCGCACTTCGTCATGCCCCTTGAGGATCAGCTGCCACAGCCGGTGGAGTTGCCCGGGGGCGAGCCGCGCTGCCCAATCATCAATCGCCGCGCGTTCCTCGGCTGAAATCGCATCAGCCCCGCTCTTGCCGATCTGCGCGACGGTGATGCGGTGGACCAGATCCATCTGTGATCGCATCAGCGCCAGCGGCTCGACCCCGAGCGCAAACTGCGCCTCAACCAGATCAAGCATCAACGCCGAATCGCCGCCGAGCAGCGCGGCGAGCAATTTGCGCTGGACGGACTTGTCGGCCAGCCCCAGCATGTCCTGCACCTGCGCCGGGGTGACATGGGCATGGCCGCCAAGATCGACATGGGCAATCGCCTGATCGAGAATCGACAGGCCATCGCGAACCGAACCTTCGGCAGCCCCGGCAATCATGCTCAGCGCCTCGGCATCGGCGGGAACGCCTTCAGCGTCACAGATCTTGCCGAAATGCTCGGCGAGCAGCGGCGCCGGAATGCGGCGCAGGTCAAAACGCTGGCAGCGGGAGAGCACGGTGACCGGCAACTTATCAACCTCGGTGGTGGCAAACAGGAATTTCACATGCGCAGGTGGTTCCTCAAGAGTTTTGAGCAAAGCATTGAATGCATTGCGTGACAGCATGTGAACTTCATCGATGATATAGATTTTATAGCGCGCCGAAACGGCGGCATAGCGCACCGCCTCGATAATCTCGCGCACGTCATCAACGCCGGTGTGGCTGGCGGCATCCATCTCGATCACGTCGATATGGCGGCCCTCGGCAATCGCCACGCAGGGCTCGCAGGTGCCGCAGGGATCGATCGTCGCCCCACCCTTCCCGTCCGGGCCAATGCAATTCAGGGCCTTGGCAATCAGCCGGGCGGTGGATGTTTTGCCCACCCCGCGAACCCCGGTCATAAGAAATGCGTGGGCAAGCCGGTCACGCTGGATGGCATTGGCCAGCGTCTGGACCATGGCGTCTTGCCCGATCAGTTCGGAAAAGGTCTGCGGCCGGTACTTGCGGGCGAGCACGCGGTAAGGCTGATTGCTGGTGGCCACCGCAACGGCAGGCGCTGGCGTTGGCGCAGCAACAGGCGCAGGCGTAGCGGGGGCGGCATCTCCGAACATCGAATTCTGCCCGGCAGCCTCAAGCTCAGCCGCGCTGGGCGCAGCTTCGTCATGCTGTTCGTCAGCAAAGGTGTCGGGGGAATCATTCATTGCGCGATGATTAGGCTTTCACCAGCCGTTTGTCTCTAGCCGCATGAGATGAAAAAGGAGCCGGCCGACCCGCCGCAACCCGTTGTGGCTGCTTCCTTCCGGACCTGACCAAGTTGGCGGACGCAAACGCCCGACCGGCTCCCGGCGGCGCATATGGCGGCGGAGGGCAGGTTTGGCAAGGGTATCGTCATCCCCGGCTCATCCTGAGCATGCCCAAGCGGCGGGGACAGCAGGTTTAGCGAAAATTATCCGCGTATGTCTGCAACTTCAGGCGGCGCGGCGGGGTGGGATGGACCACAGCTGCAATTCCGTGCTTCGCGGCATAGGCCAGCGCCTCATCGCGGCTGTCAAACTTGAGCGTCACCTGCCCCTGCATGTCGCCCGAACCCGCCCAGCCCATCAGCGGATCGGCCTGCTTGGCCTCTGCCGGATCGAAATCGAGCAGCCATTGATCGGTGAGCGCCTTGCCCGACTGCATGGCGTTTTTCGGGCGTTGATAGATGCGTGCGGTCATGGCGCACCGCTTGCGGCGAAACGCGGCGCGAATCAAGAGGGCGAACGCGTGTTTTGCGCTCAGCTTTTGGGCCGCATGCCCTGCGCCATCGCCAGAAGCGCCTGTTTGCGCGGCATCGCCAGCATCTGGTCAAACAGCGCGCGGTAA
>JANLOZ010000095.1:0-19806 GCA_031366845.1 Novosphingobium sp.
AACCGAAATGGAGGCTCTGGAGATAAAGGCGCTTGCCAGCATGGGCATAGCCGACCCATATTGCGATTGAGTCGTTTGCAACTGCACGCCGGATTCGGGGATCTCACCAAATACCATGGCCGACCATAATGCCGGAGAACCCGATAGTAGGCGCTCGCTCAGCGCAATGCTTCGCAGTCTGCTCGGTTTCGCGCCCGACCAGAGCCTGCGCGCGCAGCTTGAAGAGGCGATTGACGATCACGAGGACGAAGGCGGCACCGCGCCTGCCGGCGATCTCTCACCCATTGAACGCCAAATGCTGCGCAACCTGCTCCATTTCAGCGAACACGATGCCGATGACGTCGCGATTCCGCGCCGCGCGATCATCGCGGTTCCGGCGGGCCTCACCTGGGATGAACTGATCAGCGCCTTTACCGAGCATGGACACAGCCGGATGCCGGTCTATGGCGAGAGCCTTGATGAGATCAAAGGCATGATCCACATCAAGGACGTGTTCCCGTTCCTCGCGGGCGTCAAACCGCCGCCGAAGGACTGGACCAGCCTGATGCGCCAGCCGCTGTTCGTGCCGCAATCGCGCGGCGCGCTTGATGTGCTCGCCGATATGCGCGCCAGCCGGATGCACCTGGCGGTCGTGTTCAACGAATATTCGGGGACCGAGGGCATCGTCACGATCGAGGATCTGGTCGAGGAAATCGTCGGTGAGATAGAGGATGAGCACGACGATGCCCCGCGCGATCTGTTGCTGCGGCTGGGTGAGGGAATGTGGGAGGTCGATGCCCATGCCGAGCTTGAAGAAGTGGGCAACCGCATCGATCCGCGCCTTGCCGCGGTTGCAGAGGACGTCGATACGCTCGGCGGCCTCGCCTTCCTGCTGGCGGGGCAAGTGCCCGAGGTTGGTACCATGCTCGAACATGACAGCGGCTGGCGGCTTGAGGTGATCGGCGGCAACGAACGCCACGTCACCCGGCTGCGGATGCACCCGCCGGGCGATACCAGAGCCGGGGACCAATAGCACCGATGCGCCGCCTTCCCCCCCTTCGCGCGCTCGAGGCCTTCGTTCGCGTGGTCCGCCTGGGCTCGGCCAAGGCGGCGGCGAGCGAGCTTGGCCTCAGCCCCTCGGCGCTGTCCCGCCGGTTGCAAAGTCTTGAGGACTTCACCGGCAGGAAGATGTTCCTGCGCCAGCATCAGGCGCTCAAACTGACCGAGGATGGCCAGACTTTTTACGATGCCGTCAGCCCCAAGCTGGAGGAACTGGCCGAGGTTGTCGAAGCGCTTGTCGATAGTGGCAACCTGCTGCGGCTACATCTGGGTGTGCCCTCGCTGTTCGGCGAACAGCGGCTGTTCCCGCACCTGTTGGAACTGCGCAAACTCCACCCCCGGCTGCACATCGACGTCGATACCGGACCGCACCTCGATAGCCGGCTGGGCGATAGTCTTGAGGCGGCGATCATCCTTGCGCGGCATCCTGATCCGTCGCTCTATGCCGTGCAGCTCGATCACAACCGGGTGTTTGCCATTACCTCGACCGACCTCGCGGCCGAACTTGGCGACAAGCCGGATCAGGCCAAACTTTCACGCCAGACCTTTCTGATCCACAACGAACTGCCCGAAAGTTTCGCGGCGTGGAAGCATGCTATAGGCATGGATAACCTTGAGCCGTTGGCAATCGATCACTTCGATTCGGGCAAGCTGATTCTCGAGGCCGCCGCGCAGGGGCTCGGCATCGCCATCATGCACGATGACCATATGAAACGGTCCGGTGACGCGCGGCTGGCGCAGCTTTATGACCTCGCGGTCGAAAGCCCCTATTCCTACTGGTTCGTCTGCCGCCCGCGCGCACTCAATTCCCGGCCGGTGAAGCTGTTTCATGACTGGCTGGTGAAGGCGGGGTTGTGAGGAAGTCATGTTGCGCGGACACAAAAAGGGGCGGGAAATCCCGCCCCTTCGTTAGCCTGAAAGCCGCAATCAGCCCTCGCTGACAGTCGCCTTCACAATATTGCCCGGCTCGCGCGGCGGTTCGCCCTTGGGCAGGGCATCGACGTTGTCCATGCCTTCGACGACCTGGCCCCAGACGGTGTACTGCCGGTCAAGGAAGCTGGCATTATCGAGGCAGATGAAGAACTGGCTGTTCGCCGAATTCGGCGCCGATGTGCGCGCCATTGAACAGGTGCCGCGGACGTGCGGTTCGGGGTTGAATTCGGCCTGCAGATCGGGCTTGTCCGATCCGCCCATGCCGGTTCCCTGCGGGCAGCCGCCCTGCGCCATGAAGCCCGAGATCACGCGGTGGAACTTGACGCCGTCGTAGAAACCTTCACCCACCAGTTCCTTGATCCGGGCGACGTGGCCGGGCGCAAGATCGGGGCGCAACTTGATTTTGACGTCGCCGGTGCTGAGCGCAAAGTTGAGGAATTCGTCGGCCATTGGGGGATTCTCCTGTGATTTGGCGCCCGATATAGGCACGCATTCAAGAAAGTCACGCCCGCGCGGCTTGCCCGGTTGCAATTGGCTTATACCGGCCTAGACCGGCGCCGATGACTCCCGAGGAATTCGATCCGAACCTGCTTGATAAGGTGGCCGAAATGGCCCCTGACACGCACGATTCGAGTTATCAGTCAGAGAGCCTCGATGAGGAAAACCGCCTCAAGCCCGAATTCGTCCGCAAGGTGCGTGATGCGCTGGACGCGGGCGAGCGCGACGCGGTTTATGACCTTGTAGAACCTCTTCACCCGGCCGACATCGCCGATCTGTTCGAGCTTCTGCCGAACGATGAGCGCGCCGATTTTGCCCGGGCGATCACCGACCTGATGGGGCCGGAGGTTTTCGCCGAGCTCAACGATCACGTCCGCGAACTGATGGTCGAGGCGCTGCCGGCCGAAGCCGTGGCGGACATCGCCGAGCAGCTCGAAACCGACGATGCCGTGGCGATGATCGAGGATCTCGACGCCGAGGATCGCGAAGCCGTTCTCGCCGAGATGGAGCCTGAGGACCGCGCGGCGATTGAAACCGCGCTGGCGTTCCCCGAGGAGTCCGCCGGGCGCTTGATGAGCCGCGATTTTATTGCGGTGCCCGAACATATGAGCGTCGGCGGGCTGATCGATTACCTGCGTGAAAACCAGCAGCTGGCGACCGATTTCTGGGAAGTCTTCGTTGTCGATGCCTATCACCACCCGGTTGGCTCCTGCGCGCTAAGCTGGATTCTGCGCGCGCCGCGCTCGGTCGCGCTCGCCGATGTGATGAAGCGCGATCAGACGCTGATCCCGGTCGAGATGGACCAGGAGGAAGTCGCACTGCGCTTCCAGAAATATGCGCTGATTTCGGCTGCGGTGATTGATGATGCCGGGCGGCTGGTCGGCCAGATCACCGTCGATGACGTCGTTCACATCATTCAGGAAGAGGCCGGCGAGGATGCGCTGCTGCTTTCTGGCGCGGGCGACGGAGACATCAACGAGCCGCTGCACTTGACCTTCCGCACCCGCGTGCTGTGGCTGCTGGTCAATCTGCCGACCGCGATGCTCGCCGCCACCGTGGTCAGCCTGTTCGACGCCGAGATTGCGCGTTACGCGGTGCTGGCAACGCTGATGGGCATCGTTACCGGGATGGGCGGCAATGCCGGGACGCAGACGCTCGCGGTGGTGGTGCGCGCCATCGCCACCAACCAGCTGACCAGCGCCAACACGGCGCGCGTGATCTTCCGCGAGTTCCGCATTGCTGCGGCCAACGGCGTTTCGCTCGGCCTGCTGATTGCGCTGGGCTCTTACCTGATCTGGCACAGCGCGCCGCTCGCCATGGTGTTTGGTGCAGCGATCCTGATCAACAATATGGTGGCGGGGCTGGCGGGGGTTTTCGTGCCGGTAACGCTCGACCGGATGAAGATCGACCCCGCGACATCTTCCGCCGTGTTTGTGACGATGTGCACCGATTGCATGGGCTTTTTAAGCTTTCTGGGTCTGGCAAAGCTCGCCGGGATCGGCGGATAGACCTGTGCCGTTACACCTGACCAAGGTCGCCTATGGCGCGCAGTCGCTTGAGGAAATCCACGGCTGGTTCGCAGGGCGCGGCAGCGAAGTGCGGCTGACCACGCGCTATCTGCCCAAGCGGCACGAGGAGATAGTGCCCGGCGGCTCGCTGTTCTGGATCTTCAAGCATCAGCTGATCACCCGATCCCCGATCCTGCGCTTCGAGCCCGCAGAAGGCGGCCGCACCCACATCGTCATCGAGCCCAGAATGATAGACCTCCACCCCCGCCCCAAACGCGCGCATCAGGGCTGGCGCTATCTGTCCGATGCCGATGCGCCGGTGGATTTGGGGGCGGGTGAGATCGCTGGCGATGCGATGCCGGTGCGGCTCGCGGGTGAACTGGCACGGCTGGGGCTGGTTTAGGCAGGCCGACTTGCAATGTCCGGTTAAATGCCGTACATTGCATGCCGAAAGTGAGGTGCGCATGTCCCTGTCACCCAGCCGGTCCGCCCGGATCGAAGCGCGCATTGCGCCTGATATCCTCGCCTCGGTGAAGCGCGCAGCCGAGATCGCTGGCCGCAGCGTCAGCGATTTCGTTGTCGATGCCGCACGGGCAGCGGCTGAACGCACCATCGCCGAAACCCAGATTATCCGCCTGTCACTCGCTGATCAGGAACGGGTGGCTGCGCTGCTTGCCAGCCCAGCCAAAGCCTCTCCCGCGCTTGACCGCGCCATGCTCGCCCACCGCGCGCTCATCGCCGAGAGCGAATGAGCCAATATCGCATCGAATTGCTGGGCAAGCAGGACCGCAAGACCTTCACCAGCGGGTCGCCCGAACTCGACGCCTATTTGCAAACGCGCGCCTCGCAAGACATGCGGCGGCGCGTTGCATCGTGTTTTGTCGCAGTCGGTGGCGCGGGCGCGGTGGCGGGTTTCTACACCCTTGCAGCAACTTCGCTGTTGCTCGATTTGCTAAGCGACGATCAAGCCAGGCGCCTGCCCCGATATCCGGCGGTTCCGGCAATATTGCTTGGACGGCTTGCGATAGACGCCGCTCATCAGGGCAAACGGCTGGGCAGCGCACTGGTCGCCGATGTCCTGATCCGCGCATCACGCTCCGAGGTTATGGCCTATGCCATGGTCGTCGATGCCAAGGATGAAGCGGCCGCGCAATTCTATCAACATCTGGGATTTGAACGGCTGGGCGAAGATCGGCAAAGATTGATCAGGGCGATTTAGTCTCGGCGCTACCCCCGCGCCAACCACCACTTCAGCAACACATTGGCGATCGCCATTTTTGGCGGGGCAATAAACCTCCCGCTTTCGTCCCCTGCCATTGCTGCGGCCACTTCTTCACGGGTGAACCACAGGGCTTCTTCGAGTTCGGTGGTGTCCACCACAATGGCCGGATCATCGGCGAAGGCGTGGCAGCCGATCATCAGCGAGGAGGGGAACGGCCACGGCTGGCTGGCGACATAGCGCACATCGCGCACCCGCAGGCCGGCCTCCTCGAACACCTCGCGCGCGACGGCTTCTTCGATGGTTTCGCCCGGCTCGACGAAGCCCGCGAGCGCGGAAAAGCGGCGCGGGGGGAAGCGGGGCTGGCGGCCGAGCAGCAGGTTGCCCTGGTGTTCGACCAGCATGATGGTGACCGGATCGGTGCGCGGGAAGTGTTCCGCCTGGCATGGCTCATCGCTGCAATTGCGCTGCCAGCCGCCTTTGCTGAGCACGGTCGCGCAGCCGCAAACCGCGCAGAAACGGTGGCGCGCATGCCAACCGACCAGCGCGCGCGCGGTTCCATAAATCGCGATTTCTTCCGCCGAGAGCGATGCCGCCGCCTGCCACAGTGCCGGTCTGGCAGGGCTCACCGAAGCGCTCAAAGGCACCGGGGCAAAGCAGGCGCGGCCATCGAGCAGGCCAAGGAACACCAACTCGGCATCAGGATCAACCTGCGCCAGCGAGCCCCAGCCAAGCGCGCCATCGTCATCGATCACCGGTTCGAGACCGTTCAACCGGAGCAGCCGCGCGCGGTGGTCCATCAATGCCGAAATCGCATCGGCAGACCCACGAAGATGGTCGGCGCGGTCGAGCGGGCTTCCGGCAAATGTGATCGAAAACGGGTTCACCGCTTGCCGCTCGCAGCTGATTTGCCCAGCAGGCCCGCCACGGCATCGGTGCGGGCAGCAAGAAGGAAGTCCTTCTGCAGCGGATAGAGCGTGGTCGGCATGAACTGGGCATAGAGCGCAGCGCGAAGGCCGATGCGGCGCTGAATGCCGAACACCGTGCCTGCCGCGCCGGACCAGCCGAACGTGCCTTCGTCCGCACCCAGCCCGACCCTTCCGCCAGCCCCGAAGCCGTTCCCGGCAATCGAAGTTCCGGCGGTTGATGCCCCCGCAGGCAGCAGGTTCGATGTCGCGAGCTTCACCGCAGCGGCGCTCACCACCTGCCTGCCGCCAATCTTTCCGTCATCCAGCAGCAGCCGCATGAACCGGTCATAATCGCGCGGCGACGAGATCAATCCGGCACCGCCGAAGATGATCGGCTGCGGATCGAGGTAAACCGAATTCTTCGCCTGATCGAGCGGCAGGTGAACGCTGCGGCTGAAGCCGTAATTGGTGGTGAGCCGCTTTGCCGTGCCGGGTGTCAAATGGAACCAGCTTTCGTGCATTCCGGCTGGAGCAAAAATGCGGTCCTTGACCAGCACATCGAGCGGGCGGGCCATCAGCCGCGCCATCGCCATCCCCAGCACATCGAGGCCCATAGAATAGCGCCAGACGCTGCCCGGTTCGGCGACCAGCGGCACTTCGGCGAGGGTCCGCAGATAGTCGGCAGGCGCGGGAATTAACGTCGGGGCGGTCACGCCCTCAAGCTTGCCCCGGGTAATCGCGCCGGTCACCAGTCCACGCCGCAGCAATTCCAGGCTGACCTTCTCGCGGCTGACGACCGCATAGCCGAAACCGGCGGTGTGGGTGAGCAACTGACGAATGGTAATCTGCGTGGTGGCAGCGCGCGATTCGAGGCCTTTGGCGGGGTCAATCGCCACCTTCATCGTCGCCAGTTCGGGACAGATGTCTGCCACCTTGCCATCGAGCGAGAGGTGCCCTTCTTCAATCAGGATTGCCGCGAGCAACCCGGTAACCGGCTTGGTCATCGAATAGACGCGGTAGAGGCTGGCGGCAGAGACCGGGTCGGTGCCGCCGAATTCGGAAGTGCCGAGCGCGAGTTCGCGAAACGGTTCGTCGCGCCAGCCGAGCGTTGCCACCAGCCCCGGCAGCTTTCCGCCATCGACATAGCTGTGCATCAGGGCGGCGACGCCGGGCCAGGCTGCGGCGGTTTTGCTGGCGAGAACGGCGGGGGCAGAGCGCGCCCGCGCGGGTGCGATGCACCCCGTTGCCGCAATCGCCAGCGCGCCCTGCAACAGCGTGCGGCGCGAGGTAATGGCAGAGGACGCAGATATTTCGAGCACGTTCATTTCTCTCCCCGATGCGCCAGAATGAGCTGCGCGGCTTTGGCAAAAAGACTTGGCAATCCGGCCATTTCGAGCCGGGCGATTGGCCACCACTGACCCATTTCACCGCTCACCTCAACCTGCTTATTGCCAAAATAAAGCTGTACGGCGAGGGCAAGGTCGAAATGGGTGAAACCGTGGCTGACAACGCCGCGCGGTGACCATGAGCCCGGCAGGGGGGGTATGCCGTTGCCCCCAAGCAGGGGGGCGGTGCCATTTCCGTCAGCCCGCGCAGTCCAGCCGTCATCGGGCAGCGCCAGCATCCCGCCAAGCATGCCCTTGGCCGGTCGCCGAACCAGCCAGACAGCGCCAGCTTGTTCGATCCAGTAGGCATTGCCGGTGCGCTGCGGCTTGGGCTTTTTCGGCGGCTTGACCGGAAAGCGCGCGGGATCGCCCAGCCTGAGCCCCGCGCAATCGCCGCTGATCGGGCATATCGCGCAGCGCGGATTGCGCGCGGTGCACACAGCTGATCCGAGGTCCATCATGGCCTGGGCAAAATCCCCCGCACCGCGTTCAGGGGTCAGGCGATCGGTTGCAGCGCGGATGGCTGCCCGGCCAGCGGGCAGCGGCGTGTCGATTGCGAACAGCCGAGCGATCACCCGCTCAACGTTGGCATCGACCACCACCGCGCGCTGACCATAGGCGATGGCGGCAATAGCGGCGGCGGTATAGGCGCCTAGCCCGGGCAATTTGCGCAAGCCTTGCTCGCTCGCCGGGAAGCGCCCGCCCAGCGCCGCCACCGCCCGCGCGCAGGCGAGCAGGTTGCGCGCCCGGGCATAGTATCCCAGCCCCGCCCATGCGGCCATGACATCGCCGTCTTCGGCTGCGGCCAGAGCAAACACATCGGGCCAGCGCCGGGTGAACTTTTCGAAATAGGGGATCACTGCGGCAACTGTCGTCTGCTGCAGCATCACCTCTGACAACCACACGCGATAGGGATCGGTTGGCAGGTCACCCGGCCTTGCGCGCCACGGCAAGGCCCTTGCATGGACTTTGTACCAGCCGAGCAACCCGGCCCCAATGTGCTGCACGCTGGCATCCATCGGCGGGCTATGGCATGGGCGGGATTGCAATGGAACGGGACAAACCACTCACCGGCAAGAGCGCGCCCAAAGACGCCAGTCCCCGCCGTTTTGAACGGCCACGCGGGGGCCAGGCCCGCGCGATTGCTGATCTGATGCCCGAGATCGGCCGCACCGCCTTTCGCCGGTTCGGCTTCGTCCAGTCATCGGTCGTCACCCGTTGGCCCGAGATTGTTGGCAGCCGTCATGCCCGCATCTGCGCGCCCGAAGCGATCCGCTTTCCGCATGGCGAAAAGAGCGATGGCATTCTTGATCTGGTGGTTGTCGCCGCCCACGCGCCGATGATCCAGCACGTGATCCCTGAAATCATCGAGCGGGTGAACCGCTTTTTCGGCTACAACGCCGTGGCGCGGGTGAAACTGCGGCAAGGTGCGGTTAAGCCGCCGGCTGCTGATAAGGCGGTCACCGCCCCGCCAAGTCTCAGGCCGATTCCCTTTGAACTGGGCGAATCGCTGCGCGATATTGGCGATGGCGAACTGCGCACGGTGCTCGAATCGCTCGCCCGAAGCCTTGATTCGGGCAAACAGGATTGAAAACGACAATGATGCCTTTTGCGCGCCTCGCCCTGATCACCGCAGCAGCCGCGCTGTCCATTGCTGCCGACAAACCGGCGGTTAAACCTGCCGGGCAGGTCAACTGGGTTGCCAAAGTCGCCGCGACGCCAAGCGGATCGCACGTTATCGGCAATCCTGAGGCCAAAATCAGACTGGTCGAATATATCAGCTACACCTGCTCGCACTGCGCGGCGTTTGAGCAGGAGGCGAGCGGGGAGCTCGCGCTCGGCTTCATCCGACAGGGCAAGGGATCAATCGAATACCGGCCCTTCCTGCGCAACATAGTCGATGTCGCGGCGACGCTGATGGTCGGCTGCGGCGAGCCATCGCGCTTTGCCCTCAACCATTCGATCATGCTGCGCAGCCAAGCCAAATGGATGGGCGATATTCCCGAGGCCAAGCAGCGGCATTGGACGACGATTACCGATTTTCCCACCCGGATGCGCGCCATCGCGGGCGATATGCATTTTTATGACCTGTTCGAACCGCGTGGATACCGCCGGATCGATCTGGACCGCTGCCTGAGCAACGAAGCGATGGCAAAGGCGATTGCCCAGGAAAACCAGATCGCCACTGCGGTCGGTTCGATCAACGGCACCCCCAGCTTCTTGATCAATGACCGCCCGCAAGACGCTGGAGACTGGCCGAGCCTGCGCCCGGTGTTGCTTGCGCTGACCAAATAAAACACACGCAGGGCTGTGGAGATTTCCGGGGGTTTGCGGTGATTCAACTTTGCGCTGTTGCTCCCGCTCGCTAGCTTTCATTCCTGCATTTGATGAGGATTCGCCCGATGACATTTCGCCTCTCCGCCCGACTCGCTATCGCCGCAGCCATTGCTCCGCTGATGCTCGGGCTCGCCGCTTGCAAAAAGGATGACCCGGCCGCCGCCGGGCCGGTGACAGCATCCTCGCCGCTGGCCAACGTTGCCGCGCCTGCGGGCCAGGCGTGGGCCGATGTGATCAATCCCAGCGCCGAGGGCGGGATGATCATGGGCAACCCCAACGCGCCGATCAAATTGGTCGAATATGGCTCGCTATCGTGCCCGCACTGCGCCCGGATGGCGCAAGAGGGTTTCCCCAAGCTGACCGGTGACTATGTCAATTCGGGCCGGGTAAGTTTTGAATATCGCAGCTATGCCATCCATGCGATCGACGTGCCGATGACCATGCTGATCAACTGCGCACCGAAGGAGAGTTTCTTCCCGCTGGTCGAACAGGTCTATGGCAATTTTGAAACGCTGCTCGGGGCCGCAGAAACCAAGGAAGCGCTCGCTGCGGCGGACAAGGCGATGAGCCTGCCGGAAAACCAGCGCTTCATTGGCGTTGCTGCGGCACAGGGCCTGACCCCGTTTTTCGCTGCGCGCGGAATTTCGGTAGATCAGTCAAACGCCTGCCTGAGCAATTTTGCCAAGGCCAACGAAGTTGCAGCGCATGCCAAGGCCTATGGCGATAAGGGGATCAATTCGACCCCGACGCTGGTGGTTAATGGCAGCACCCTCGACGTGCCCGCGGGTGAGGAGCCATGGGCTGTGCTCGAAGCCGCATTGCAGCGCGCAGGCGCCCGCTAAGGCGGGCCAGACGGGGGGGGAACAGGCCAGACAATGCGCATCAGGCGGCTCAGGCTCAGCGGGTTCAAAAGCTTTGTCGAGCCTGCTGACCTGCGCATCGAGCCCGGGCTGACCGGGGTTGTCGGGCCAAACGGTTGCGGCAAATCGAACCTGCTTGAGGCAATTCGCTGGGTGATGGGCGAGAGCTCGCCCAAATCGATGCGCAGCGGCGGCATGGAAGACGTGATCTTCGCCGGCACCGCACAGCGCCCGGCGCGCGATTTCGCCGAAGTCGTTCTCCATGCCGAGACAGCTGACGGCGATGAACTCGAGGTCGTCCGCCGGATTGAACGCGGCGCAGGCTCGGCCTACCGGGTCAATGGCCGCGATGTTCGCGCCAAGGATGTCTCGCTGGTCTTCGCCGATGCGGCAACGGGCGCGCACAGCCCGGCGCTGGTCAGCCAGGGCAAGATTGCCGCGGTGATCGCCGCCAAGCCTGCCGAGCGCCGCCAGATGCTCGAGGAAGCTGCCGGAATCGCCGGGCTGCACGTGCGCCGCAAGGACGCCGAACAGAAACTGCGCGCGACCGAGACCAACCTCGCCCGGCTTGAAGACATCATGGGGCAGCTTGGCCAGCAGATCGGCACGCTGCGGCGGCAGGCGCGGCAGGCCGAACGCTACATTGCCCTGTCCGGCAAGATCAAACTGGCCGAAGCGCGGCTGGTGTTCGCGCGCTGGCGCGATGCTGCCGCCGCTGCCGAGGCAGCGCGGGCCGAGGCAAAGGGTGCCGACGCGCGCGTCGCCGAGGCGCAGGCGGCGATGAAACTGGCGCAGACGGCGCAGGCATCGGACGCGCAGGAGCTCGCCGAAGCGCGCGATGAGCTGGCCGACCGCCGCGACGATGCCACCGCGCACGGCCACCGCATGGCCACGCTCACCAGCCAGCTCGAAGCTGCCGAACAGCGGCTCGCAGACCTTGAACGCCAGCACCAGCGGCTCGAAGAAGATCGCGGCGAGGCGGACCGGCTGACGCACGATGCCGCCGATGCCCTGGCGCGGCTGGAAAAGGACCTGGCTGAAGGACAGGCGGCGCTGGCCCGCGATGAAGGCTTGCGGCCCTCGCTCGCCGATGCGCTCGGCAATGCCGATCGCGCAGGCCGCACGGCTGAACTGGCGCTGGCCCAAGCCATGGCGGCGCAGGCCGGGGTCGAGGCCGAATGGCGCGTTGCCGAGGCTGAACTGGCGGGCGCGCAGCAGCGTCTGGCGCGGCTTGAGCATGAGGCGGCGCGGCAGGAAGAAACGCGCGCAGCCTTGACGCTTGAGGGTGATCCCGAGACGGCGCTGGCGGCGGCGCGAGCCGGGGTTGAGGCGGCGGGCGCAGCCTTGGCGGGGGCGCGTGGTGCGCTTGAGAAGCAACAGGCGCGCAAGGCCGAACTGCAAGGCGCGCGCGATGTCGCAGGTTCAGCGCTTGCCACTGCTCGCGCCGAGCTCGCCGGGATTGAGCGCGAACATGCGGCGCTGCTCCGCGATCGTGAAGCGCGGGCGCGCGCCGCGAAAGCTGGGCACGGGCTCCCCGCAGCCATCGACAAGGTGCGCGCGGCTCCGGGTTACGAACGCGCGCTCGCTGCCGTGCTGGGGCGCGATGCCAAGGCGGGGCTGGGGGCTGCTCCCGCCGATATTGAGGGCCGGTTCTGGACCGGTGCCAAAGCCCCCGCGCCGGTAACGGACAGCCTTGCCGCGCAGGTCGCAGATTGCCCGCCGCAGCTCGCCGCGCGACTGGCGCTGGTCCATGTGGTCGATGCTGACGATGCGCGGGTGCTGGGCCCGGGCGAATGGCTGGTGACGCGCGCCGGGGCGCTGCGCCGCTGGGACGGCTTTGTCGCACGTGGTGAGGGGGCTGCCGAGGCAGCGCGGCTTGAGGCGGAGAACCGTTTTTCCGCGCTTGATGATGAACTGCCGGGCAAGCGCCTTGGTGCCAGCGATGCAGAAGCCGCGGCGCAGGCCGTCCAGTATGAGCTCGGCGCGCTGCAACTGGCGGTGATCGCTTCGGATCGGGTTGTGGCCGCTGCAGCCGATAACGAACGCATGGCCTTTCGCGCGCTCGATTCTGCCGAAGCCGCCAAAGCCCGGCTCGAACAGCGCCGGGCTGAACTGGCCCATGCTGCCGATGATCTTGCCGATCAGCGCAAGGTGGCGGCGGGTGAAATCAGCGCCGCCGAAGCACGCCGCATGGGCCTGCCCGATGCCGATGCGGGCCGCGCGCAGCTTAGCGCTGCGCAAGCAAGGCACGATGCCGCGCGGTCGGGCCTGCAATCGGCCACCGCTGCGCTCGCCGCGCACGATCAGGCGCTGGCGGTTTCGCGCGAGCGGACTTCGGCGCAGCGCTCGGACATATCGGGCTGGCAGGCGCGCGCTGGCGATGCCGCGCGGCGGTTAGCCGACATGGCCCGCCGCCTTGAGGAAATCACTGAAGAACGCGCGGTGGTTGCCGCCAAGCCGGCATCGCTGATCCGCGAAATCGAGCAGGGCGATACCGTCCGCGCGCGCCTCACCACCGAACTCGCCGCCGCCGAAGCCGCCGTTGCCACACCCTCGGAAGCCGCGCGGCAAAGCGATGTCCTGTTCGCCAGCGTCAACGAAGCGCTCGCCACAGCACGCGAAGCCCGGGCCGGTGCATCGGCGCGCGCCGACAACGAAGAAGCCCGCCGCGCTGAAATGGCGGCAATCTCGGGCGAGCGTTTCCAGTGCCCGCCGCCGCTGCTGCCCGAACGGTTTGAATTTTCCGCCGCCGAAGTTTCCGCCGCCGGCGAGGAATCAGCCGCGCATGACCGCCTTATCGCTGAGCGCGAACGCATCGGTCCGGTGAATCTGGTCGCCGCTGACGAGCTCAAGGGATCCGAGGAACGCCACGCCGAATCGCTCGCCGAGCAAGCCGAGCTGACCGAAGCCGTCCACCGCCTGCGCGGATCAATCGGCAACCTCAACCGGGAAGGCCGCGAGCGGTTGCGCGCGGCATTCGAAGCGGTCGACGGCCATTTCCGCGTGCTGTTCACCCGGTTGTTCGAAGGCGGACAGGCCCACCTTGCGCTGATCGATTCGGACGATCCGCTCGAGGCCGGGCTTGAGATCTACGCCCAGCCGCCGGGCAAACGCCTGCAATCGCTCACGCTGCTTTCGGGCGGCGAACAGGCGCTCACTGCCGTGGCGCTGATCTTCGCGCTGTTCCTCACCAACCCCGCACCGATCTGCGTGCTCGACGAAGTCGACGCGCCGCTCGACGACGCCAATATCGAACGCTTCTGCGATCTGCTCGACGTCATGGTCGCCGAAACCGACACCCGCTACCTCATCGTCACCCACAACGCCGTCACCATGAGCCGCATGCACCGGCTTTTCGGGGTGACAATGGTTGAACAGGGCATTTCCAGGCTGGTGAGCGTTGATCTTGAGGGTGCGGAAGAGCTGCTGGCGGCGGAGTGAAGTTTAAGGCCGAATCGGAGGTGGCAACAAAATGACAATCTGGAAAGTTGTTCCTTACCTTTTGCTGGCTGCCCTCACCGCGAGTCCAGTCCCCAGCTCGGCATCGAGCTGCATTCGGCCCAAGGCGGTTGCCATCCATTTCGAGCGCGGCGCGAGCTGTTGGACCTATTATGGTGACGCAACCAAATTCACTGGTCGATTTGATGCCGGCCAAATGGTGGTCGCGACCTCAAGCGGCATGGCGGGGTTCGCTGATGGCAAAAGTGACTGGCGCGCCGTGCTACCGCGCACAGTCTATGTCGGCGATAACAGCGGTTTTTACGTCACGATGGATACCTGGGCTGCAAAGCCGACACGTCTGCCAAATTCAGGTCTGTACACCTTCGATTTTTCGCCCTGCTCGATGTGGCACGGCGTGGGTCAATTCGTGATTTGCGCTCATTAGCTCACCCCAGCACATACCGCGGCCCCGGCCCGGCCGCTCCCGCCCGGTCGTCGCGGTTATATAACCGGCATCGTTGCAGGCTGAGGCAGCCACAGCCGATGCATTCGTCGAGCTTGGTGCGGGTGAGCGTAAGTAGCGCAATTTTGGCGTCGATCTGCGCGCGCATCGATTTGCTTATGCGCTGCCAGTCAGATCGTGTTGGTGTGCGACCGAGCGGCAGGGTGGCAAGTTCAGCCTCGATTTCAGTCAGCGCCAGTCCCAGTTTCTGCGCGATCAGGATGAAGCTCAGCCGCCGGATATCGGCGCGCAGGAAGCGGCGCTGATTGCCCGCCGTGCGCCAGGCAGCAATCAGGCCCCGTTGTTCATAAAAACGGATGGCCGAAACCGCAAGACCGGTGCGGCGTGCCAGTTCGCCAATCGGCAAAAGGTCTTTCTTGTCCACTTTCGCAGCCTCGCAAAAAAGTACTTGACCTCAAGTTAGCTTGAGGTTGCACAAGTGGCAACAGCGCCGGATTCCCGGCGCGCGCAAACGCCCGCAAGGACAGAAAAGACAGGACGAATCATGCCGACAGGATTTCTCGAACACGCCAACATCACCGTCAGCGATCCCGAAAGGATGGCCGATTTTCTGGGAAAGCTGTGCGGCTGGAAGGAACGATGGCGTGGGCCATCTCTGGCTGACGGCTGGACAATCCACGTCGGCAATGATCGCGACTATCTGGCGCTCTATACCACCGGTCAGCCGGCCCCGCGCTTCGTCAAAGGCGCGCCGCTCAACCATGTGGGGATTGTCGTTGATGATCTCGATGCCGCCGAAGCGTTGGTTATTGCCGAAGGACTGGTGCCATTCAGCCACGGCGATTACGAACCCGGACGGCGGTTCTACTTCTTTGACTGGGACGGTATCGAATTCGAACTGGTGAGTTATACCTAAAGCAGGTTGGGCTCGGCGGCCAAGGGCTGGCCGTCCACCCAGCGGTCACCGGTGTGGTCGCTGATCAGCGCGCCGCGCCAGGTCTGGCACAGCGCGAGCGCCTCATCGGGGGTGCCGCCAACCCAGGTCTGCTTTGCGGCTCCGCTCAGGATAACGGGCATCCGATCATGCACTTCGGCCATCTGCGGCGCGCTTTCTACCATGACCATCGTGAAAACATCGCCCCATTCCGCGCTCGCTCGCCACAGCCCGGCAATCGCCATCACCGGCGCTTCGGGAAGCGCATACCAGGTGCGGGTCATGCGCCCGGCCTGCCCTTGCGGTTCGGCCCATTGCGTGACCGGGATCAGGCAGCGGCGGGCGATGAAACTGTCCCGCCAGAAGCCGGTGAGCAGCTTGTCATCGCGGGCGTTTGTCACGGGTCTGGGCTTGAGCGGCTGTCCCTGCCTGCCCTTGAGCACCAGCGGGAACCCCCAGTTCATGGCCCGCGCGCGGCCATCGGCAACGACCAGCCCGGGATAGCCCGGATAGACCTCGCCCGCGACATTGATGCCGTGGTCCGCCTCCACCCCGAACAGCCGCGCGATTTCCTGCGGGCCAGATGCGAGGCGGTAGAGGTTGCACATCAGGCCAGGGGCTCAAGCATTGCCCACCACCCAGCAGGCGAGGGCCATCAGCAGCCCGGCAAAGCGATTGGCGCGGAAACGGGCGAGGGCATCCGCGCCGTCTGCGGGATCGAGGCTGGAAACTTGCCAGAACAGGTGCAGCGCCATCGGTGCCAGCGCGAGCAAGCCCAGCCAATCCCCGCGCAAGCGCCAGAACGCCAGCGCCCAGGCCGCGAGCGCCAGCGCATAGAACAGCGCCACCCCGCGCCGCACATTCGCCCCCATCCTGAGCGCGCTCGACCGTACGCCGATCAGCGCATCGTCCTCGACATCCTGCAGCGCATAGATCGTGTCATAGCCGATCACCCAGGCAATCGACCCGGCATAGAGCAGCAGCACCACGTCGATCCGGTCGGCGCGAAGCTCGCTCCAGCCGACCAGCGCCCCCCACGAAAACACTATCCCCAGCCACGCCTGCGGCCACCATGTGATGCGCTTCATAAACGGATAGGCGGCAACCGGAGCCAGGCTGGCGAGCGCCACCAGTTGCACCGCGCCGCGCAATTGCAACAGCACGGCAAGGCCGATGAGGCACAGCAGCAACAGCCATACCCACGCCGCGCGGGGGCTGATCCGCCCGCTCGCCACCGGGCGCAGCGCCGTGCGCGCAACCTTGCGGTCAAGATCGGCATCGACGATGTCATTATAGACGCAGCCCGCCCCGCGCATCGCAATGGACCCCAGCAGCAGCCATAGCAGCAGATCCCACCGCCGCTCACCGCCCGCGAGCAGCACCCCCCAGGCGCAGGGCCAGAACAGCAGCCACCAGCCGATCGGCCGGTCAAACCGGGCTAGCTGGGCCAGATCACGCGGAAGCTGCGGCAACATCGCGACGATCCCGCGGTGCTGGCTATCGGGGACGATTTCGCCGGTCATCGGGCACACTTAGCCGAACCGGAACGCAACCGCCAGCCAGCCGATCAGCCGGTATAGGCGCGTTTGGTCGCGCTCAGCGTCACGGTGCGGTTGGTGAACGGGTAGAGCGGGAAATGGTAAACCCTGGACGCGGTGATGGTGTAATAGCTGCGCCCCGAGCTGTCGGTG
Organism: Novosphingobium sp.; assembly: GCA_031366845.1. Taxonomy (GTDB): domain Bacteria; phylum Pseudomonadota; class Alphaproteobacteria; order Sphingomonadales; family Sphingomonadaceae; genus Novosphingobium. The sequence continues at coordinate 17,216 of JANLOZ010000095.1, forward strand.
CCTGCGGTTACGGTCACGCTTGATCCGGTTCCCGTCAGGTCAGTTTGCGACGCGCCCTTGACCTTGGCGATCACCTTGCTTGTGGTCGGCGTCGGGCTCAGTGTGGCATGGCGCGCGCCGACGCTCACCGCATCCTTGATCGAATTCTGCACGAACAGCGCGAGGCTCGAGGCAGTAATGCCGCAGAAAAACAGGATCAGTATCGGCAGCGCCAGCGCGAACTCGACTGTCGCGCTGCCGGCTTTGTCCTGCCGCAACCGGCGCCGCGCCGCGCTGCGCATCACTTCACCCGAACAAAGGCTGCGCCGGTCATCGGAATAGCCGAGGCGATAAATCCGAAGGCCGGATCGTAGGTGTCAATGACGGTAATCTTGACATATTGGCTGGTGGTCTGGGTGCTGGTGCAGGCACTTACCCCGGTGGCTGCTTTGACATTGTTGCATTCGAGCCATTTGGTGATTGTAACATCGCTCGCAGCAACGCCCGCGTAGCCGGCCACCAGCGTCTGGACATTGGCGCTCGATAGTGCGGCCCAATTGGTGCCGGCAGCGGTATATTCCTCGATGCCCGACTGCGCCGCGTGGTTGAGTTCCATTTTGCGGTTGAAGCCCATTGTCGAATCGGCGACGCCGAGCACGAGCACGATCAGCAGCGGCGCGATCAGCGCCATTTCCACCGCCGCCAAGCCGCGCTGGCACCGTACGAGGCGCAGGGCGAGGCGGGGGCGAACTTGCGCGAAGGAAGCGAGCCCGCGCACCGCTATTCCGCCAGCCGCGCGCCGACGTTCCCCCCGGCGGTGACCACGCCCGAACCAGAAGGGCAGGTGATCGCCACGCTGCTGTTGCCAGAGAAGGTCAGGGTATCGGCAACAAAGGTCACGCAAGCGGTCGCCATCCCCGACGATCCGGTAAAGGTGATATTGGCCGCCGGGTTATACATCGCCCCCTGAAACGCCGAAGTGTTGTTGCCGGAAATGTTCCAGCCGCTGCCACCAGCTGGATCGCCGACAAACAGCATGCCGACATAGTTGGCGGCATCGCCGGTTGCACCGGTTACCGGGGCGGAAAAGCTGACGCTGCTGGTACCGAGCATGGTGATCGCCCCGCCCGCGCTGCCCCCGCTCGACAGCATCACGAAGGTCACCCCGGTGCCGGTGGCCACGATGTTTCCGGCTATCCTGAAACCGCCCGCGCCGACAAAATAGACCCCAGGCGAAAACAGCGTATCGCCTTTGAGATCAACGCCTGTGTAGCAGCCCGGATAGACCGTGGTGACGGTCTTGCCGCTGGTTGCCAGCGCCGTGCCGCCGCCCGGGCAACGGCTGGCAAAGGTATCAACCGGATAGGTGGAGAACGGGTTCGCCACTGGTGCGGCGCCAGCAACAACCTGGGTGCCGCTTGTAACCCCGGAACTGTTGACCGAACCCACCGCGCGAACCTGCGTCGCGGTGACCGTGCCGGTGGCATACATTGACGGCTGGCTGGAGCTCACCGCATTGGAGTTTGAGGCAATGGCGCAGGTCATGTTGATCACCGCGCTGCCTTGGACGGTGAACGCCCTGCCGGCGCTGGTTGACGTTGCCAGCGCGCAGACCGGCGGCTGCGACGTGTTGGTTGCCACCGCCGATACCTTGATCACCGGCGCGGCGGCGACGAACATGCGCGAAAATGGCAGCGTGCTCGAGGATGTCAGCACCACCCGCACGGCGGAGGTATTGGCAATGTTGGCACCAGCAGTTGGCGGCGTCTCAACCGTCAGCGCGGTGTAGCTGGTCGCGGTGTAATAGCTCAGGTCATGACTGACCGCAGCGGTTACCGCCGACTGCACATTGGCCTGCGAGACCTGCGATATGGTGTTGGCCCCCGCCAGCGCCGCAGAATCGGCCGCACGCTGCAGCGTATTGCGCGCCGAATACCACTGGATCGTATCGAGCGCGAGGCCGGAGAGCCCGATCAGCGGCACCAGCAGCAGCGCGGTGAGCGTAACAATATTGCCGCTGGTATCACCACACAGGCGCGATGCCAGTTTGCCCTTGCCAGCGAGGAAGTTTCGGTGATTCATATCGGCGCAGTACCCTGATATCCCTCTTCGCTTGGTAATCTAACGTGTTCAACGCGATGAAAAATTCGGACTACGTGGTTTCACCAATATACCTTCAACTTGCAGCAAACTGAAAATCGAACGTGCCTGCTACCCCTGCCTGGCCTCCAAAAAGCGCACCGCGCCTGTTTGTCACCACACTGCTGGTGGTGGGCGAAAGCGTGAGCCTTGATGGCCCACAAGCGCATTACCTCTCCCGCGTGATGCGCGTGGGCGAGGGCGATGCGGTGATCCTGTGCGATGATGTGACCGGCGAATGGGCGGCGCGGGTCTCGTCTGCGGCTAAGCGCGATGTCGTATTGACGGCTGAAACCCTGCTCCGCCCGCGCGAGGAGGTGCCTGATTTCACCCTTTGCGCCGCGCTGCTCAAGAAGGACCGGTTTGATCTGGTGCTCGAAAAGGCTTGCGAGCTCGGCGTGCGGAAGGTTCAGCCGGTGATTACCCGGCGCTGCGTGGCGGACAAGCTTAACCTCGATCGCGCGCGCGCCGTT
>JANLOZ010000114.1:0-16088 GCA_031366845.1 Novosphingobium sp.
TATTCGTCGCTGCCAACCGAATCGGTGTAGCCAACAACCAGCATCAGCGCGTTATCGGTGCGCTCTGCCGTGGTTGCCGTGCCGCACAGTTCGGCCTTGGCATTGGGGCTCAGAACCGCCTTGCCGGTGTCAAAGTACACGTTCGAGGTGCTCTTGATATTGTACTTGTCGATGTCAGCCATGCGCCCGCGCAGCGCTTCGGTGGCTGCGGTCTGCTCTTCGAAGCGCTGTGACGTGCCGTTGCGGATCATCATGGCGGTTTTGAAATCGCCGTTCTTGAACGTGATCTGGCTCGCCACCAGGCCGTAACCCGATCGCCCGTCAAGCGCTTGCCCAGAGGCTGGTTGCAGCGTCTTTACCGTAACCGGAAGACCGTTGAGCAGCGAATCTGCGGTAAACTTGCCGCCCCCGCCACCGAAAAGCCCGCCGCCGGACCGTATCCGCGTGGCATCGTTGATGGCGATGATCGTGCTGCTGCCATCGGCGGTGGTGACCTTTATCCGTTCGCCGTTGCGCGCGGTGATAACGCCCTTCACCTCAGGCCCCGCGACCATAACCGGTGCAGTCACGATGATGCTGGAATCGGGGCTGGAATTGGGCGACGCTGGCTGCGCCGAGACTCCGATTGCCGGCACGGCAATCATGGCCAGCAGCACAAGTGCACCTCGCCTTTTGGTCATGAAATGCATTGGGCTATTCCTTCGAAACTGTACCCGCTGAGCCCGCGTGATCGGGTTCACCTTGCTCTTGCATTAACACTGACGCCAAGAACAGCAGATTTGCAGCCGGCAGGAGCACATCGTGCGGCGAACTGATTCAAGCGGCGCTGCACAATTCTGCTTTCTGCGCTGCCACAGACTTTAGCCCTGGTTACTGGCGGCCCGGGTGCCTGGCAAGTTACCCTTCGCATCACAAGTCCCAAAGCAACCGTGCAACCCGTCATGCGTTACCGGCTTGACGGATGCGCGAAATAATGCTGAACAGGTGTTCAATAGTCGCCCGAAGAGGGGCCGATTTGCTTTGGGAGAATGGCCGTGGCCATCCGTTTTGAACAAGTGAAGCCGAAGATCGGCAGCCGGGTTGTCTGGGATAGGCGCGAGGATCTGTTCACCCCCGAAGCCGCCGCGTTGATCCGCGCCAAGGTGGAAGAGCGCACGGTGCTGGTGTTCCCCAAGCTCAACCTCAGCGATGAAGAGCAGGTGCGGATCACCGATCTGATCGGATCGCGCCAGCAGATGCACATCAACCGGGAAACCGGTGAGGCCGAGGAAATCTATCAGGTCACGCTCGATGAAAAGATCAATCCGCAACCCGAATATGTGCTCGGCACGTTCTTTTGGCACATGGACGGAATCACTATCGATGCCCCGCCAAGCTTCGCCACGCTGATCTCGGCGCGCCGCGTTGCGCCGAAGGGCGGGCAGACCGAATTCGCCAGCACCTATGCCGCCTATGAGGGCCTGTCCGATGCGGAAAAGGCCGAACTCGAAGGCCTGCGCGCGCAGCATTCGGTGAAGGCCAGCCTGCGCCACATTACCGACGCCATCCCCGCGCGCGTACGCGATGCGGTGATCGGCATTGGTCTGGTCAAGGAGCACCCGCTGGTCTGGACGCACAAATCCGGCCGCAAATCGATGGTCATCGGCACCACGGCGGACTTTATCGTCGATATGCCGGTGCCCGCGGGTCGTGCAATGCTGGTGCGCTTGCAGGAATGGGCGGCGCAACCCGATTTCTCCTATCGCCATCAGTGGGAGGAGGGCGATTTCGTCATCTGGGACAACACCGGCGCGATGCACCGGGTGATCCCCTATGAGGCGAAATCAGGCCGGATGATGCACCGCACATCGCTGCACGGAATAGAATCGGTCGCGGCCTGAAGCTTAGAGCGGCGATTGCGAAATGTGAATCATCTCACCCCAACACCGTCTATCCTGAGCCTGTCGAAGGACTGCTTTTTCTTCAAGCGGTTGCGCGCAACGCACGAAGCAAAGAACAGTCCTTCGACAAGCTCAGGATAGGCGGGTTTGGTTCAGATTTTGCGCAAGGCGCTCTAATCCGTCGCCCCACCGTAGCGGCGGGCCGTCAGTGCGGTTCCCAGCCAAGTTGTTCGTCGATTGCCGCCGGCCTTTGCTGCGGCACGGCTTGTCACAGCGTGACTTCACCTTCACACCCAGCGCATCTCTTTTTGGAGCAATGTCGATGAAAGCTGTGCTGGCCCTCGTCTCCACCCTTGCGCTGTGCGCTTCCCCCGCGCTCGCCGCGCCCGCGCCAGACAAGCCGGCTGGTGATCCTGCCGCCTCGGCCACGGCGCCCGAAAAGAAGCCTGCTCCCAACCGCCTGTTCCAGCCGCAGTCGGTGACCACCAGCGGCGTGGTTACCGTGGAAGGCAAGGCGGTCGCCTATGATGCGGTGGCGGGAACACTGGTGATCCACGCACCGGGCTGGGATGACACGACCTGGCGCGAAGCCGCGGCCAGCGGCGCGGATAACAAAGAGGTTCCGCCTGCCGAAGCCTCGGTATTCTACGCCGCCTATTTCAAGAAGGGCGCAGCCGCTGCCAATCGCCCGATCATGTTCGTGTTCAACGGCGGGCCGGGATCTGCAACAGTCTGGCTGCACATGGGCGCATTCGGGCCGAAGCGCGTCGTCACCGCGGAAAGCACCCATACCCCCGCCGCACCCTATACCTTGGTCAACAATGCCTACAGCCTGCTCGATGTCTCTGATCTGGTGTTCATCGATGCCCCCGGTGCCGGATTTTCGCGGATCGCCGGCAAGGACAAGGAAAAGGCATTCTGGGGGGTCGATGCTGATGCCACCGCCTTTGCCAGCTTCATCAAAGGCTTCCTCAACAAGTACAACCGATGGAATTCGCCTAAATACCTGTTCGGCGAATCCTATGGCACCCCGCGCGCGGCGGTGCTGGTCAACCAGCTGGAGACCAGCGACGGGATCGATTTCAACGGGGTGATCATGCTGTCGCAGATCCTCAACTTCGATCTGTCGATTGATACGCCGACGTTCAACCCTTCAAACGATCTGCCCTATATCACCGGCCTGCCGACAATGGCGGCGACCGCCTGGTATCATAACCGGCTGAGCGGCAACCGCCCGGCCAACCTCGAAACCTTCCTCAAAGAGGTCGAGAATTTCTCGCTCACCGACTATGCGGCCGCGCTGCAGCAAGGCTCGCTGCTCGATCCCGCCAGGAAGCGCGCGATGGCCGAGCGGCTGGCAGGCTATACCGGCTTGAGCGCTGACTATCTGATGAAATCGGACCTGCGAATAAATGGTGGGCAGTTTGAACAGCAACTCCAGATCGGCAGCGATCTCACTACCGGGCGGCTCGATACGCGGTTCTCCGGCCCGGCGATGGATATTCTGAACAAGGAGGCGGATTACGATCCGCAGTCGGCATCGATCAGCTCGGCCTATGTTTCAGGCTTCAACAATTATGTCCGCTCTGATCTGCATTACGGCGATGATCAGGTGTTCAAGCTGTTCGCCAACACCGGCCGCTCGTGGGATTTCGCCCACCGGCAGCCGGGGCAGGGCGCGGCGGTTCGCGGCGCGACCAACGTGATGCCTGACCTTGCGCAGGCGATGAAATATAACCCCAACCTGAAGGTGCTGGTCACTGGCGGCTATTATGATCTTGCCACGCCGTACTATGAAGGGGTCTATGAAATGCACCACTTGCCGATCCCGGAGAGCCTGCAGAAGAACATAGAATACAAATACTTCCCCTCGGGCCACATGGTCTATGCGATTGAAAGCTCGCTCAAGGGGTTGCACGATACCGTCGCCGATTTCGTCAACCGCACCGATAATGTCGGGGCGCAGTAACGCGCATCAGCCGCCGAGGTTTGCCGCCGAATAGCATTCGACAACCATCGCCAGCGGGCGCCTATCTGGCAGGCGCAGCAGGGCGCGGTGGGTGGATATTGCTCCGCCGGGGCAGCCATGCGCAGCACCCGCGGCGCGCGATTGCGGCTCGCGGGTAAAATGCAGTGCTGCGGCAACCTTGCCGAATGGCGTGTCTGTTTCAGCCAGCGCGCGGTTCATTTCCGGCGTCAACCGCGCAGGCACATACCAGTTGTGCGCCTCAGACAGCACCGTGCCGGCACATGACAGGCGGACATGGCGATAGCCAAGCGGCTCGGCAGCGCCAGCCGCGAGCAGCGCGCGCAATCCCGGGGGAGGGGGCTGATCGCTGCCGCGCACAAATTCCGCAGTGATAACCGGATCACGCGCGAGGCCGCGCGCCGCACACCACAGCCGCAGCGCCTCGGTGGCGCTGTAATGGGCGGCAAGATTGGCCTCGAAGGCACCCAGCACTTCATTGTGGTTGCCCGCCGCGCAAGCGGCAACCAGCAGCGACCCGGTAGCAAGCGTCATCAGACAGGCTCTAAATCCCACCGGCAATCGCCGGGCGGTCAATCGCTTCGAGCGCTGCGATCAGCGCGCGGCAACAGGCGGCGAGCATCTCTGCATCGGTTGAGCGAATGACGAAATTGGCCCCCGTCCTGCCCTCTTTCCAGAACGGGTAGGAGCCGATCTGGCAACCAGCGTGCGCGCGTTCGGTCTTGCCCAGCAGGTCGGCGACTTCACTCTCCTGCACCCAGCAGCCAACGGTTTCCGATTGCAGCAGCGCCCCGCCTTCAAGGCTGCCTGACAGCGCCTCGAGCATTCCGGCGGTGATTTGCGGCACGCCTGCCATGATGAACAGATTGCCATGCCGGATGCCCGGCGCACCGGTGTAGCGGTTGGGGATCAGCTCCGCGCCTTCGGGTACCCGCGCCATGCGCAGCCGCGCTTCGGTGAGCCCGCCGCGGGTTTCGTAATAGGCCTCTAGGATCGCGCGGGCATCGGGGTGGACCACTACGCCCACGCCAAGCGCTTCGGCAATCGCATCGACGGTGATGTCATCGTGCGTCGGGCCGATGCCGCCGGTGGTGAACAGATAGTCATTGCGCGCGCGCAAACTATTCACCGCCTCGACAATCGCCGGGGTTTCATCGGCCACCACGCGCACTTCCTTCAGGCGAATGCCATGGATGCCCAGGAATCGCGCCACTTGGGCAATGTTCTTGTCATCCGTACGGCCCGAGAGAATCTCGTCACCAATGACGATCAGCGCGGCGGTGTAGATGCGGGATTCGGCCATGCGGACGGATTAGGTGACTGGGGCGTGTTGGGCAAGGTCAGGCAGAACGGGTAATCTTTCGGTCCTCGTTCCTCGCGAGCCGCTCGAACGACATCCAGCCATCGTCAATCGGCGCGAGCTTCATTTCGGCTTTGTCCTGCCGGTAGTACATGTGAATGCGCCACGGCGCGGAAGTGGCGCTTTTGGGGATCAGGTGCTTGCCGCGCTGGAGGTAGCCGGAGGAAAACAGATCGAACGGTTGCCATGATTCGAGCCCATGATCCTCGGGCAGCACCGGGGTCGCCACATCAACCTTCCACGCGTCCATCTGCACCAGCAAGCGGCACAGCCAGTCCGCGACGATATCCACCCGCAAGGTCCAGCCCGCATTGAGATAACCGAACAGCACGGCAAAATTGGGCACGTTGGAGAACATGCAGTTGCGGTACCAGAAGTGCGCCGCAGGCTCCACCGCCGCGCCATCAACGCTAACCCTGACCTTGCCGAGCGTCGCCAGATTGAGCCCGGTGGCGGTGACGATAACATCGGCATCGATCTTGCGGCCATCGTCCAGCACCACGCCATCGGCAGCGATCTCGGCGATGTTTCCGGTGGTAATGCTGGCGCGGCCATCGCGGATCGCCTGAAACATATCGCCATCGGGAACGAGGCACAGCCGCTGGTCCCACGGATTATACGGCGGGGTGAAATCGGCGGCGTTGTATTTGTCACCCAGTTCGGCCTTGACCATATTGGTGAGGAAATTTGCCACGCCTTCGGGCTTGTTGCGCGCGCGGCGGAACAGGAATTCGTGCAACCACTGCGCGCGTTCGCGGTTGAGGGCATGTGCCCATCTGGCCGGAAGAATGCGGCGCAGGCGGTTCGAAAGCTTGTCCTGCGATGGCCGAACGCCGTACCATGTTGGCGTGCGTTGCAGCATCGTCACATGGGCGGCGCTTTGCGCCATCGCCGGGACCACAGTCACTGCCGTCGCCCCTGATCCGATGATGACAACGCGCTTGCCCGCGTAGTCAAAGTTCTCGGGCCAGAACTGCGGGTGGATCACTGTGCCCTTAAAGGCTTCCAGCTTTGGAATCCGGGCATCGAACGGATTGTCATAGTCATAATAGCCGGTGCCCATGAACAGGAAACGCCCGGAAACACGGGCGGTCGATCCATCGGCCTGGGTTGAGGCAATCCGCCACAGGCCAGCCGCCGAATCCCAGTTGGCAGTTTCGACATGTTGCGAAAAACGCATGTTTGGAGCGATGCCATACTTCTCGACGACATGGCGCAGATAGTTGCGGATCTTCGCCGCCGGGGCAACGGTTTCGTCCTCCTGCCACGGCTCAAACCGGTAGGAAAAAGTGTACATATCGCTGTCAGACCGGATGCCGGGATAGCGGAACAGGTCCCATGTCCCGCCCAGCTGTTCGCGGCGATCGAGCACGACATAGTGCTTGCCGGGCAGGTTCATGGCATAGTGCGCGGCCATGCCGATTCCGGAAATCCCGGCACCGATTATCACCAGATCGAAAATTTCACTGTCGGCCATTGATCCATTCCCTTGTTGACATCCATGTTAGCTATTCCGGAGCGGATTGCCAGAGCCGTATGACCCTGTAATTAGGAGCCATGCCGATCATAGCCGCACGCCGCTATACTGCCGGGAAACCGGGCAAACATGCGATTCCGATTGATGGCAAGCCGCGCGCTGCCCTGCCCCAGGATGATTTTGACTGGATTGGCCTTGCCGAACCCGTGCTTGAGGAAATGGAGGCGGTGAGCGCGCAGTTCGGACTGCACCCGCTCGCGGTGGAAGATGCGCTCAGTCCGCAGCAATTGCCCAAGGTCGAAATCTATGGTCGCCAATTGTTCATCGTCGCGCGCACCGCGACAATCACCGATGGTGATGTCATCGGCTACGGCCAGACCGCGCTGTTTCTCGGCGAAGACTTTATCGTATCGGTGCGCTTCGGTTCAACCCGCGCGCATGGTGATCTGCGCAACCGGCTCGAGGCCGATTCGGACAAGCTCGCCGAAGGCCCGGACTTCGTCGCCCATGCGATTCTCGATTTCGTCGTCGATGGCTACCAGCCTTTGCTCGATACGCTCGAGGAATCGGTGCAAGACCTGGAAGAACGGGCTATTTTCGTTTTTCCCGAGCAATCGACAATCCGCCGCATCTTCCGCCTGCGCCGCCAGCTCCGCCGGTTCGAGCGTATCATCGGCCCGATGCAGGAAGTCTGCGAGCGGCTGGCGACGACCAATCTGCCAGCGGTCGATCCTTCGGCGCAAATCTGGTTCCGCGATGTCCTCGATCATGTCCGCCGGTCGCTGATCCGGATGCAGGGGCTCAAGGAAACGCTGGCCTCCATCGTTGAAACCGCGAGTGTTCTCGAACAGCACCGGCAGGGCGAGATGATGCGCAAACTGGCGGCCTGGGCGGCGATCCTTGCTGTACCCACCGCGATCGCCGGCATATACGGGATGAACTTCCGCTTCATGCCCGAGCTGGAATGGCGCTATGGCTATGCCTTCGCGCTCGCCCTGATTTTCGTCAGCTGCGGCGGGCTGCTGTGGCGGTTCAGAAAGATCGGCTGGCTCTAAGTCGAAGCGCCACCGGCCCGCTCCCCCGTATCGGTAAGCCCGCTGGTGATCGCCTTATCGATCGCCGAAAGGTTCACCGGCGAGAGCGGCGCGGGGCAAGTGGGGCGAGCAACCATGCCGCAGATTGCATTGCCCCCAAAACCGCTATAGCCGCCGCGAAGACTGACAGAGGAACGCCGCATGGCCAGTGGGTCTGCCCGCACAATTATCATCGCGCTTGCGGCCAATGTCGGTATTGCTGTCGCCAAATTTGCGGCGGCGGCGGTTACCGGCTCGTCCGCCATGCTCACCGAAGGCGTGCACAGTCTGGTCGATTCGACCAACCAGTTGCTGCTGCTCCACGGGCGCAAGCAGGCGCAGAAGCCGGCCGATAGGCTCCACCCGTTCGGCTATGGCCGCGAGCTGTATTTCTGGAGCTTTGTCGTGGCGATCATGGTGTTCATGCTCGGCGCCGGGGTTTCGATCTATGAAGGGGTGAACCACATCCTCCACCCCGAACCCGCCACCGCGCCGCTGATCGCCTTCATTGTGCTTGGCGTGTCGGGCGCGCTCGAAGGCTGGTCAACGATCGAGGCGAAGAAGGATTTTGATCAGGCGCGCGGCCAGCGCTCGATCTGGCAGGAAATACGCCATTCCAAGGACGCGCCGACGCTGGTCCTGCTGCTTGAGAATGCGGGAGCGATGGTCGGCCTTGCACTGGCGGGCGGCGGCCTCGCGCTCAGCCTGATCACCGGCAATCCGTTCTGGGATGGCCTCGCCTCGGTGCTGATCGGGCTGGTGCTCGGCGCGCTGGCGATCCTGCTGCTCAACGAGGCCAAGAGCCTGCTGATCGGCGAATCGGCCGATGCCGATGTTGTCGAAGCGATCCGCCGCAGCGCACAAGATCACAACGACGTGATGCGGGTCGGCGAGGTGCTCACGCTCCATTCCTCGCCCGAGATGGTGACGGTAATCATCAGCGCCGACTTCGATGACACGATCACCGCCCGGCAGGTGGAAAAGGCGGTGTCGCAGATCGAAGCGCAGATCGGCCGCGATTTTCCGCTGGTCGCGCGGGTGTTCGTCCGGCCTTGCGATCCTGCGGATGGTCTTTAGCGCCTAACATTATTCCACCGGAATCTTGCCGCCACGATTGTCGTAAAACTGTCATCAATCTAGCGCATAGGCGCACAGGAGAATCGCGCCGGGCTCGCGATCAGGAGGGGAAAATTCGCATGTTCGCATGGTTCCAGCGGCTGTTGCCGCATTCGGGCGATTTTTACAGCATGTTTGAACGGCACAGTGTCTCGACACTCGCTGCCGCCGTGGCGCTCGATTCGATGGCGCGCGGCCTGGCCGATCCGGCCACCGCCGTGCGCACCATCCGTGACCGCGAACACGATGCCGATGAAGTGATCCGCGAGGTGCTCCACGCGGTGCGCCGCACCTTCCTCACCCCCTTTGATCGGGGCGCAATTACCTCGCTGATCAACGCGATGGATGATGTCATCGACGAAATGCAATCGGTCGCCAATGCGGTTGAAATGTATGAGGTTTCCAGCTTCGAGCCGCAGATGCAGGAGATATCCGCGATCATACTGGAGGCGGCGCGGCTGATCGTCGAGGCGCTGCCGCTGCTGCGCGATGTTGCCCGCAACGGCCACCGCCTGCACGAGCTTACCGCGCAGCTGGTGGCGCTCGAAGGCAAGGTCGATCTGCTTTACGGATCGGGGATGAAGGCCCATTTCCAGAAGGCCCGCGACGGCGCCAAGACGCTCGATTTCCTCGTCGCGCGCGAAATTTACAAGCAGCTTGAACGCGTCGCCGATGCCTTTGAAGATGTCGCCATCGAAATCGACACGCTCGTCATCGATCACGCCTGAAGCGCAACTGAAAAAGGATAACGGCAGTGCATCAGCTTGCCTTCCCCCTGCTTGTTGGCCTCGTGGTCATCGCGCTGGCATTCGATTTTCTCAACGGGTTGCACGATGCCGCCAATTCGATCGCCACGGTGGTCACCACCCGGCTGCTCAGCCCGGTGGCGGCGGTGGCCTTTGCCGCGCTGTGCAATTTCAGCGCCTACTGGATCATGGGTCTGAAGGTGGCTGACACCATTGGCAAAGGCATCATCAACAAGGATATGGTGACCCCGGGCGTGGTGTTCGGCGCGCTGGTGGGGGCGATGTTCTGGAACGTGGTCACCTGGATTCGCGGGATTCCCTCGTCGTCCAGCCACGCGCTGATCGGCGGCTTGCTTGGTGCCGGCATCGCCCACGGCGGTTTCAGCGTGATCGAAACCAAGAAAACCCTCGAGACGATCTACGCGATTTTCCTTTCGCCAATGCTCGGTTTTTTCCTCGCCATGGCGCTGATCCTGATCACCTCGTGGCTGTTCAAGGGCTTCCAGCCGCGCCGCGCCGAGGGCATTTTCAAGGTGCTGCACCTGTTTTCCAGCGCCGCCTATTCGATCAGTCACGGTGCCAACGATGCGCAGAAAACCATGGGGATCATCACCGTGCTGCTCTATTCGACCGGCCATATGACCGGCGAATTCAAGACGCCCGACTGGGTGATCATCGCCTGCTACCTGGCGATGGCGATGGGAACGATGTCTGGCGGCTGGCGGATCATCAAGACCATGGGCACCAAGATCACCAAGCTTAACCACCACACCGGCTTCTGCGCCTCCACCGCAGGCTCGATCGTCGTGTTCACTGCGAGCTTCCTTGGCATCCCGGTTTCGACCACCCACGTCATCACCGGCGCGGTGATCGGCACCGGCGCGGCGCGCAAGGCGAGCGCAGTGCGCTGGGGCGTGGCGGGCAAGGTGATCACCGCGTGGTTCATTACCATACCCATCAGTGCCGTGGTCGGGGCGGTGTTTTACACGCTAACGCGGGCGTTCTGATTGAATTTCTTTTGATTTAGCGAGGCTGAATCAGATATCGGCACCAGCCCGCGCTCCCGCTCTCCCGCCCTCCCGCCCTCCCGCCCTCCCGCCCTCCCGCCCTCCCGTCATCCCGGCGCAGGCCGGGACCCAGCACAGAAAATTATGTCGTCGCGCCGCGACGTCGTTTGTTTGTGAGGTCTGGGTCCCGGCCTGCGCCGGGATGACGATATGGGATTATAACGCAGAGCTATAGTAACCCCGGCTGGCCGCGAGGGAGCGCGCGCCCGTGCCGTCTTCCCCAGCAAAAAGCCCAAAAAAAGGGCCGGTCTTGCGACCAGCCCCTAATAAGTTTTGGGAGAGGATGCCTGAAAAGGCCCGTCCTATATGCGTTGCGAATCGCAATGCTGCAAGTGCGAAAAGATCAGCACCAGTTGCGTAAAATGCAAGTCTGGTGCTGTTGTGAGCAGTGTCGGCTGCGAACTGTGGGCTCTAAACAATCACCCCGAACAGATCATGCGCATCGGCATCTTCAATCCGCGCGTTGACAATGCGCCCCGCCGCGAGCCCGGCAGGCACATTGCGCAAGTAAACCGCGCCGTCGATTTCAGGCGCATCGGCCTGTGAGCGCCCGGTCGCGCCGATGTCGCCATCGTCATCGGGCTCGCCCACCTCGTCAAGGATGACCGGCAAAATCCGGCCAATTTTCGCGCCAAGCTTTGCCGCGCTGATGCCTTCCGTCTTTTCCATGATCCGGGCATAGCGTTCTTCCTTGACCGCTTCGGGCACCTGATCGGGCAAAGCATTCGCCGCCGCGCCTGCAACCGGCTCAAAACGGAAAGCCCCCACCCGGTCGAGTTGCGCTTCATCGAGCCAATCGAGCAGATACTGGAAATCGTCCTCGGTCTCGCCTGGAAAGCCGACGACGAAGCTCGATCGCACCGCAATATCGGGGCAGATTTCGCGCCAGGATTTGAGCCGTTCGAGCACCTTGGCCTCGTTCGCCGGGCGCTTCATCGCGCGCAGCACCGATGGGCTGGCATGCTGGAACGGGATATCGAGATAGGGTGTCACCAGCCCCTCGGCCATCAGCGGGATCACCGCATCGACGTGCGGATAGGGATAGACGTAATGCAGCCGCACCCACGGCGGCACGCCCTCGCTGGTGCGAAGCCCGCCGAGCTCGCGCGCAAGGTCGGTCATGTGGGTGCGCAGCGCTTGGCCCTTCCATGTTCGCGGCTCATGCCGCACATCGACGCCATAGGCCGAGGTGTCCTGGCTGATCACCAGCAGTTCCCTTGTGCCCGCCGCAACCAGCTTTTCCGCCTCGCGCAGCACGGCATCGATCCGGCGGCTGGCGAGTTTTCCGCGCAGGCTGGGAATGATGCAGAAGGCGCAAGCGTGATTACAGCCCTCGCTGATCTTGAGGTACGAATAATGCCGCGGGGTCAGCTTGATGCCGCCATCATCGGCGAAAATCTGCGGCACCAGATCGATATAGGGGCCCTGGCTAGGCGGCGCGGCCTGGTGCACCGCATCAACCACCGCCTCATATTGATGTGCGCCGGTTACCGCGAGCACTGATGGGAATTTCGCCCGGATCAGCTCGGCCTCGCTGCCCATGCAGCCGGTGACGATCACTCGGCCGTTCTCGGCAATCGCCTCACCAATCGCGGCGAGGCTCTCCTCCTTCGCCGAATCGAGAAAGCCGCAGGTGTTGACCAGCACCACGTCGGCCCCGGCATAGTCCGCGCTCATCGCATAGCCATCGGCGCGCAGCTTGGTGAGGATCCGCTCGGAATCGACGAGTGCCTTCGGGCAGCCGAGGCTGACCATGCCGATGCGCTTTTGATCGGGGATCGTTTGGGGGGCGGTGATAACAGTCATCGCGGCGCGCCCTACACCCAGACAGGCAAAAGTGCTACTGCCACGATGAAATGGGGCGGAGGGATACGAATATGGGTCCGGTAAACTGGCTGGCGGTGATTTTGTCGGCAAATCTGGCGATGGCGGTCGGCTATGTCTGGTATGGCCCGCTGTTCGGCGGTGCGCCGCTGTTCGGGCGAGCGACCGGCGAGGAAGGAAAAGGCAGAGAAGCTGGAGAAGGGAGGGGGCCCATCCGATCGGTGGCGGGCGCGATAGCGTTCCAGATCCTGCCCGCTCTGATGCTCGGCCATATGTTTGCGCGGTTGGGAGCAGAGGTGCTGGCGGCGAAGCCATGGCTCTACTGGATGCAATCGGGCGGGATCGCGCTGGCTTTCATTGGCCCGGCCTTGTTCATTTCCTATTCGCGACTCCGGCTTCCCATGCGCGAGGCGCTGGTTGATGCAGGCTTCTGGGTGGTGGTCTATCTGGCGACGGGGACGGTGTTCTGGGCTTTGGCGTGAGATAAACTCGTCCTAATCCCGCTCGGGCAGAACTTCCTCGGGATCGACCGGCACATTGTCATGCCGCAGTTCAAAGTGCAGCTCGGTACTGCTGGTTGATCCGCTGTGGCCGAGCAGCCCGACCGCATCACCGGCGCGCACCCTTTTGCCCTTTTTGACGCTGACTTCCTGCAGCTTGGCATAGGCCGAGAACCAGCCTCCGCCGTGATCGATCACCACCAGCTGGCCGTATTTCCTCGGCTCGTCACCAGCGAACACGACCCGGCCCTTGGCGGTGGCGCGGACCGGATCGCCTTCCTCGCCCGAAATATCGATGGCCGCGTGCGCGCCGCGGCGGGCGGGCGGGGCGAAATGGCGGCGGACCTCGCCATCGGCGGGCCAGGCGAATTTGGGATGATCGGGGATGTTTGCGCTGGGCGTTTCATCGCGTGAAGGCTTTGCGGCGACGGGCTTTGGCGCGCTCACCGTCGGGATTACCAGCTTCGCCCCGGCCTTCAGCGGCCTGGCCGGATCAAGCCCGCTGGCGGTGGCGATATCCTTCCACGAGACGCCTTCGTCATAAGCGATGCCGAAGCCGGTCTCGCCAGCCTCGACCACGCGGGTGCGGCGGCGGGGGATGATCAGCACCTGGCCCTTGCGCAAATCATAGGGCGCTTTGAGCCCGTTCGCCTCGATAATCAGCACGCGCGGGACCACCGCGCGTTCGGCCACCCCTGCGAGCGTCTCGCCGTCCTTGACCTTGTGCTGCGTTTCATCCTGCGGCGCCGCCGCGAGCAGCAGCGGGGTGAGCGCGAGCAGGAGCGCGGCGGCCTTCATGCAAATTGGGCCTTGAGCGCCGCCAGCGAGGCATCGTGCGTCAGATCAAGCTGCAGCGGCGTCACCGAAATATAGCCATCGCCAATCGCTTCAAGGTCGCTGTCGTGTCCCGGCGTGTGCTCGATGCCGTAAAGCCCGAACCAGTAATAGCGATAGCCGCGCGGGTCTTTGCCTTCGACCACCGATCCGCGCGCGTAATCGTGGAACCCCTGCCGCACCGCGCGCACGCCTTTGACCGCATCGGCGGCAAGCGGCGGAAAGTTGACGTTGATCAGCGTGCGCGGGGTGAAGGGGGTTTCGATCAGCTGGCGGATCACCCGCTCACCCCAGGCCTCGGCGGCATCGAAGGGGACGCTGTCGGCCATGCCCTCCTTCGCATAGACCTGGCTCAGCGCGATCGAGCGAATGCCCGCGAGCGCGCCCTCGATCGCGGCGGAAACGGTGCCCGAATAGGTGACATCATCGCCCAGATTCGCCCCGCGATTGACGCCCGAGAGGATCAGGTCCGGCACTTCGGGCAGCACTTTCTTCAAGGCCATCGTCACCGAATCGGTCGGGGTTCCGGCCACCGAAAACCGGCGTTCGGCGTGTTTGTACAGGCGGATGGGCTTGGTCAGTGTGAGGCTGTGGCCAGCGCCCGATTGTTCCTCGCTCGGCGCGCAGATCCACACGTCATCGGACAGCTTGCGCGCGATCCGCTCGAGCACATTGAGTCCCGGCGCGTTGATGCCATCATCGTTGGTGAGCAGGATGCGCATCAGGCCCCCATTGTCGTATTAGGCTCTAGCCGGGTCAGCCCGCCCATGTAAGGCGCGAGCGCTGCTGGCACGTCAACCGAGCCGTCCTCGTGCTGATAATTTTCCAGCACCGCGACCAATGTGCGGCCAACCGCGAGGCCCGAACCGTTGAGCGTATGGACGAAAGCCGTGCCCGGCTTTTTGTTTTCGGCCCCGCCTTCTGGCCGATACCGCGTATTCATCCGCCGCGCCTGAAAATCACCGCAGTTCGAACAGGATGAAATCTCGCGATAGGCATCCTGGCCCGGCAACCACACCTCAAGGTCATAGGTCCGCTTGGCGGTGAAGCCCATGTCACCGGCGCAGAGCAGCATCTTGCGATAGGGGAGATCGAGCGCCTGCAGGATCGATTCGGCGGCCGTGGTCATGCGTTCATGTTCGGCAGCGGAATCCGCGGGGCGGCAAATCGTTACCAGTTCAACCTTTTCGAATTGATGCTGGCGAATATAGCCGCGCGTATCCTTCCCCGCCGCGCCGGCTTCAGAACGGAAGCACGGGGTGAGCGCGGTGAGGCGGATCGGCAGCTGGGTTTCGGCGAGGATTTGTTCGCGCACGGAGTTGGTGAGCGAGACTTCGGCGGTGGGGATCAGCCAGCGACCATCGGTGGTCTGGAAATTGTCTTCGGCGAACTTGGGGAGCTGCCCGGTGCCGAACAGCGATTCCTCGCGCACCAACAAGGGTGTCGCGCATTCGGTGTAGCCGTTGGTTTGGGTCTGATGATCGAGCATGAACTGCCCCAGCGCGCGCTGCAAACGCGCCATCTGCCCGCGCAGGAAGGTGAACCGCGCGCCGGAAATCAGCGCGCCGGTTTCAAAATCGAGGCCCAAAGCCGGGCCAATATCGGCGTGTTCGCAGGGGGTGAAGGCAAACGCGCGCTGGACGCCCCAGCGCGAAACCTCAACGTTTCCCGCCTCATCTGCGCCTTCGGGCACATCGGCGTCCGGTAGGTTGGGAAAAGCACTCAGTACGGCGTTTAAGGATTCTGCTGCCTTACGCTTCACCTCTTCAAGACGCGGCAGATCGACTTTTGCTTTCTCTACAGCTTGCTTCAGAATGTCGGCTGCCGCCTTGTTTCCCTTAGAAATCAGAACGCCAATTTGTCTCGAAAACGCGTTTCGCTCCGCCAAAACATGTTCGACGGTCGTTTGAGCCCCACGTGAGTTTGCGTCTAATGCAAGAACGGACTTTGCTTGAGGCGCAATCCCCCGCCGCGCCAGCCCGGCGTCAAAAGCTTCAGGATTTTCGCGGATCAATTTGATATCGTGCATGGTGCCAGCCTATGCCGCCCCCACCGGTGCAGCGCAAGCGTGCGTGCCGCAGGCCACCGCTCAAAACAGTTTCCGCTCACCCAGATAGACCTGCGCCTCGCTCTTCGCGCCGAGATATTCGCCCGCCTTGCCTTTGACCCCGCGATAGATTGTCCGGTCGAACAACCAGTTGGCCCAGCATCGCGGACCCATATC
>JANLOZ010000143.1:0-7813 GCA_031366845.1 Novosphingobium sp.
GGGTCGCTGTATATTTCTTTTTTGGTTTTGCCCCATGTTTTGGGTCCGGGCGCCGGGGCACCCGGGCGCCCTTTCTCTGTGCGGGTTTGGCAGGCCGATTTGACACGGGCGCAGATCGCAGCAATCTGCGCGGCTATGAACCCGATCCGCGCCAATTCCCGTGTCCTGCTCGCCGCACTGGTTGGTACAGCAGTCGAATTCTACGATTTCTACGTTTATGCAACGGCTGCTGCGCTGGTGTTTGGACCGCTGTTCTTTCCCGCCGATTCGCAAGCCGCGCAGACCATGTTTGCCTTCATGAGCTTTGGCCTGGCGTTCCTCGCGCGGCCAATCGGGGCGATTGTCTTTGGGCACTTTGGTGATCGCATCGGTCGCAAGTCAACCTTGGTGGCATCGCTGCTGCTGATGGGCACATCGACGCTGCTGATCGCATTCCTGCCCACGCATGCAATGATCGGCTGGCCCGCGCCTTTTCTGCTGTGCGTGCTCCGCTTCGGTCAGGGCTTTGGCCTTGGCGGGGAATGGGGCGGGGCGGCGCTGCTGGCGGTGGAAAACGCGCCAAAGGGCTGGGAATCGCGCTTCGGTGCCGCGCCGCAATTGGGCGCGCCGGTTGGCTTTCTGGCCGCAAATGGCTTGTTCCTGTTGCTCGGGCTGTGCCTGAGCGAGGCGGAATTCGTTGCCTGGGGCTGGCGCGTGCCGTTTCTCGCCTCGGCAATTCTCGTCGGCATCGGGCTGTGGGTGCGGCTGCGCATAACCGAGACACCTGCCTTCCGCGCCGCGCTGGAAAAGGCCCCGCCACCTGCGGTGCCAATTGCCCGGCTGGTTGTTCATCACTGGGCTGCGCTGCTGGCGGGCACAGCCGGGGTGGTGGCCTGCTTTGCCGGGTTCTACATGACGACCGCCTATGCCCTGGCACAGGGAACAAAGCTGCTCGGTTATTCGCGCGAACACTTCCTTGGCATGCTGCTGATCGCCAACTGCTTTTTGGCGCTCGGCATTGTGGTTTCCGCCATCCGCGCTGATCGCACATCTCCGGAGCGGGCGCTCTCCATCGGCGCTGTTGCTTTCATTGCTCTTGGGCTGGTTTTTGGCACAGCGCTGACCAGCGGATCGGGGTTGATCGTCGTGCTGATCCTGTCGCTGACGATGGGGGCTACCGGATTGGCCTATGGCCCGCTCGGCGGCTGGCTGACCAGGCTGTTCCCGGTGACGGTGCGTTACAGCGGGATTTCGATGGCCTTCAACCTGGGCGGAATGATCGGCGGCGCGGTGGTGACCCTGCTGGCGCAATGGATGTCGACAAACGGGCTCGGCCCGCAAGTGGGCTTGCTGCTCAGCGCGGCGGGTCTGCTCAGCCTGGTGGGTCTGGCTCTGGCGCGGCCTGCCGCAGAAGCGTGATCCGCGCCTGGCCGACCTTGCGATCCGCCACAGCATCGAACCCGCGCACATCGGGCATTTCGTTGGCGGCGGTTTCCAGGCACACCCAGGTCGCTTCGTTGATCCAGCCGAGCCGCGCGAGCTTGTCGATGGCGACTTCGCCCGCGCCGCTGCCATAGGGCGGATCGAGGAACACCAGATCAAGCGGGGCCTTGGCGATACCGAGCGCCATTGCCGAACTTGCGCGAATATCCGCCTGCCGCGAAGCATCGAGGCTCGCAACATTGGCGCGGAGCGATTTTATCGCTGCCGGATCCGAATCGACAAACAGGCACGATGCGCCCCCGCGCGACAAGGCTTCGAGCCCCAGCGCGCCTGATCCGGCGAACAGATCGGCGAGTTTCAGTCCATCGAAGGTTCCAAGGCGGCTGACCAGCATCGAAAACAGGGTTTCGCGCGTCCGGTCTGCCGTCGGCCGGGTGGAGTCACCGGCAGGCACCGCCAATTTCCGCCCGCGCCACGCACCGGCAATAATCCGAAGGCTCACCGGCGCGGCTTTCGGCTTCCGGTTTCAGGCCCACGCCGGGGGGCGGAGCGCGGGGCTGCGGCATCGACCGGCCGCGATGGATCGGGCTTGCGGCGTGCGGGCCCGGCGCGGTGAATGCGCGCGGCGGCCGCCTCGGCGTTCGATGGCCCCGAAGAAGATCCAGGTCCCTGTCGCGGCAGGGTTTTCAACGTCTTGCGGAATTTCTCTACCTCGGATGGGCGAATCTCGATAGCCTGACCACGCGGCAGATCGGCGAGCTCAAACGGGCCATAGGCGGTGCGGATCAACCGGCTGACCTCAAGCCCGAGGTGTTCAAGCACCCGGCGGATTTCGCGGTTCTTGCCCTCGGTGATCGACATTTCAACCCACTGGTTGCGCCCGGTGCGGCGCTCCATATTGGCGTTGATCGAGCCATAGCGCACGCCCTCAATCTCAACGCCTTCGCTGAGCTCCTCAAGCTGCGGCTGGGTAACCTCGCCATAGGTCCGCGCGCGATAGGTGCGCGGGATGCCGCTCGCGGGCAGTTCCATCGCGCGCTTCAATTCGCCATCGTTGGTCAGCAGCAGCAGCCCTTCGGTGTTGAGATCGAGCCGCCCCACCGGCATCATCCGCGGTGTGCCCTTGGGCAGGGCATTGCGCAGCGCCGAATAGATCGTTGGCCGCCCGGCAGGATCGTGCTCGGCGGTGAGCAGGCCAGCGGGTTTGTGAAAGGCGAACAGCCGCGATGCTTCGGGGGCCTTGACCGGTACATCATCGACCGTAACCCCGCGCAGATTGGTGAGCACTGTTGCGGGCGTGGTCAGAACCGCGCCGTCAAGCTTCACCCGGCCCTCGGCAATCATCCGCTCAACCTCGCGGCGGCTGGCGATCCCGGCGCGCGAAAGCAGTTTGGCGATGCGTTCTCCGTCTCGGGTGGCAACTTCACGGGCGGCCCCTTCAACGGTAGCCCCTTCAAGGTTGGCACCTTCACGGGCGGTGTCTTCGCGGACAGGAGGTTGTTCGGTCATGCCGAGCGCCTTAGCTGCGCGCGCGAATTCCGTCTATGCTTGCGCGGATAAGCCGCTAGATTGGCCCACGAAGAAGTCGGGAGAGGGATCGCATGGCCGCCGAGGCTGCAAAACCACCACGCCCTAAGGGTTTCAAACTGCTCGCCGCAGCGTTGGGAAACCGCAAGGCCGCCTGCATGCTGGCATTCGGGTTTTCCTCGGGCCTGCCGTTTGCCTTGCTCGTGGGCACGCTCAACGCGTGGCTGGGTGAGGCCGGGATCAAGCTTGCCACCATCGGTGTGCTTTCATGGATTGGCCTTGCCTATTCGTTCAAATTCCTGTGGTCGCCAATTGTTGACCGGGTGCGATTGCCGGGGCTGGAGCGCGTCGGGCGGCGTAAAAGCTGGATTTTCCTCTGTCAGGGGCTGCTGGTGCTTATCTGCGCGGCGCTGGCCTTCACCAACCCGGTCGATTCGATCGGGCAATTCGCGGTGATCGCCTTTGTCGGCGCGATAGCTTCGGCAACGCAGGATATCGCGATTGATGGCTGGCGGATCGATCAGGCCGGTGACGATGCGCCGATCGAGCTGCTCTCGGCGCTCAACCAGTTCGGCTACCGCACCGCATCGATTGTCGGCGGGGCGGTGGCGCTGGTGCTGGCGAGCACCATGGTCTGGCCAACGGTCTATCTGGTGATGGGCGGCGTGATTCTGGCGGTCATGCTGGCGGCAACGCTGCGAGCGCCAGACAGCCCGCGCCCGGAGCCCGGGCGTCTGTATGGCGCGCTTTCGCAGCCGGGCGCGTTGAAGCCGGAATTTCGCGCGGTATCGCTGGCGGTTGTTGGCGTCAGCTGGATCTGGGCGATCGGTACGATTCTCAATTTCATGGTGGGAATGCTTTCGGCAGCACCGCCTGCACCGGGCGCGCCAGTTCATTCGGCAGGCGATTTCACCAAACTCTACGGTCCCTGGATCATTGCCGCGACGGTGCTGGTGCCGCTGGCGGTCGCCGCGATGACCAACTGGATGAGCGCCCAGCCACGCTATGTCATGGCGGCTTGCGATGATCGCCACAGCGCCGTGCACACCGCGATGAACCACCTCTATTCGGCGTTGGTCGCGCCTTTGGCCGAGCTTTCCGGGCGGCTGAAGTGGGGGGTGCTGAGCCTGATCGGCTTCATCCTGACCTATGCGATTTGCTACAATATCTGGGCGAGTTTCGCCTATCCCTTCTATCTGCAGGAGATGAAATATTCGAAGGAGGAGGTTGCCTTTGCCTCCAAGGTTTTCGGCATTGTCATGACCATGCTCGGCATCAGCCTGGGCGGTTTTTGTTTTGCCCGGCTGGGCCGTTTCCCGACCATCCTGATGGGCGCGGTGCTGCCGCCGCTGGGCAATTTTCTCTATGCTGATCTTGCCGAGGGCGGGGCCAATATCGATGCTTTCGCGCATGTGTTCCGGCTTGATGCGCTGGCGGTGTGGTTCCATTCGGACGAACGCATGGTGCGGCTGTTGCTGGCGATCTGCTATGAAAACGTCGTCACCGGCCTCGCGCTGACCGCCTTCGTTGCTTACGTTTCGAGCATTGTTTCCAAGCAATATGGCGCGATTCAATATGCGCTGCTGGGCTCGCTGGTATCGCTGATCGGCACGCTGGGGCGCGGCTGGACGGGCGAGGCGTTTGACCAGTATGGTTACGCCACGGTGTTCCGGTGGACGGCGCTGACGGCGGTGGTTTCAACGGTGTTTGTCTTGCTGGAATGGGCGCGGGTGAGCCGGAATGGTCGGATTGCAGCGCTTAATCAGGGATTTCGCGATTGAGCCGCAGCACCTCGCCCGCAAGGTAAAGCGAACCGGCAATCAGCACGTCGCCCAATAAATAGGGACTGTCCTTATTTATTGCCGCCAAGACCTCCGTGACATCAGCAAAACTGCGCACCGGCAGATCGGTATGCGCGGCGAAATCCTCAGGCGCGTGGGCATCGTGACCGGGAGCGGGGACAACCGAGACAGTGGCGAGATGATGGCGCAATGGCGCTACAATCGCGGCTGGGTCCTTGCTGGCCAGCATGCCGATGACAAGGTGGAGGCCTGGCGCTGCGCCCGCCCCGAAAAACCGTGCAATCGCCAGCCCGGCATCAGGATTGTGTCCGCCATCGAGCCAGACCCGCCGCCCCGGCACCAGCGCGGTCAACGGGCCTTCACCCAGCAGCTGCAACCGCGCAGGCCATCGGGCTGAACGGATACCCTCAGCCATGGCCTCGGGCGAAACTGCGATCTGGTGCTGATGCCGCAGCATCGCCACTGCCAGCGCGGCGTTATCCGCCTGATGCGCGCCAGCCAGCGCTGGCAGCGGCAGGCTGAGTTCGCCGCTGGCGTCACCATAGGCAATCGTCTCGCCGATCTGCGCCGCCCAGTGCACCCCTCGCACAGCCAAGCGCGCGCCGTTCGCTTGCGCGGTGTCGCGGATCACTTTGGCCACCGCGCTGCCATAGTTCTGCGTAACCAGCGGCACGCCGAAGGTGGCAATGCTGGCCTTCTCAAAGGCGATGCGTTCAAGCGGGTCGATCGGCACGCCCTCCTCAGGCCGCAGCAGGAAGGCCTCGTGGTCAATTCCCAGCGAGGCGATCCCGCAAGCAACCGCCGTTTCCAGCACATTGGTTGCATCGAACCGCCCGCCGAGCCCCACTTCGATCACGCTGACATCGGCTGGCACCCGCGCGAAAGCGAGGAACATCGCGGCGGTGGTGACTTCAAAGAAGCTTGGGGCAAGATCTGCCGACAAATCGAGCACTTCTTCGAGCAGCGCCGCCAGCAGGTCATCGCTGATCAGTTCGCCAGCCAGCCGGATTCGCTCGTTATAGCGGACCAGATGCGGCTTGATCGCGGCGTGAACCATCAGCCCCTGCGCCTCCAGCATGGCGCGCAGAAAGGCGCAGGTTGAACCCTTGCCATTGGTTCCGGCGACATGGAAAGCGGGCGGGATGCGCGCTTGCGGATCGCCCAGACGCCGCAGAATTTCGCGGATTGTTTCCAGCCCGAACCGCCCTTGCGGGAGCGAAAGCGCGGCGAGTCGATCAAGCTGGGCCTGGACGGCGGGGGATTCAGATGTGGCGAAGTCTCGCACTTAGAAGCCCCTCCGCTTCAGCACAAGGCTACCGCATCTTGAGAAAACATATCCATTTCCGTCATCCTGAACTCGTTTCAGGACCCATCGCGCCCCAAAAGCGGTGTTATCAAGTAAGGCACAAACCGCAGGGTCGGCTTGCCAAACTGCACTCCGCGCGCGCGGGGGAATGGGTCCTGAAACAAGTTCAGGATGACGAGGTTGGTAGACATTCGTCACATGCGATTCTACGCCGCTTTGGCCGGAGCCAGATAGCCCAGCATCTGCGCCAGAGTTCCGCGCAAATCCTTTCGCGGCACCACCATATCGACCATGCCATGCGCGTGCAGATATTCGGCGCGCTGGAAGCCGGGGGGCAGCTTTTCGCGGATGGTATCCTGGATCACCCGCTGCCCGGCAAAGCCGATCAACGCGCCGGGTTCGGCGATATGGATATCGCCCAGCATGGCATAGCTGGCGGTGACGCCGCCGGTGGTCGGATCGGTCAAAACAACCACATAAGGCAGCCCCGCCGCCTTCAAACGCCGCACCGCAACGGTGGTTTTGGGCATCTGCATCAGGCTCAGGATGCCCTCCTGCATCCGCGCCCCGCCGGCCGCTGTGCAGATGACATAGGCACAGCGATCCGCAATCGCGCGCTCGGTCCCCATGACGAAAGCTTCGCCCACAGCCATGCCCATCGAGCCGCCCATGAAGGCGAAGTCCTGAACGCCGAGCACCACCTTGTGCCCCTCGATGCTGCCCGCCGCATTGGTCAAAGCATCATTGTGCGCGTTCGCCGCGCGGGCGGCTTTGAGCCGGTCAGGGTACTTCTTCGAATCCTTGAACTTCAGCGGATCTTCGGCCACTTTCGGCGCGGGCAGCAGGGAAAATCCGGGATCAAGCAGTTGCGCCAGCCGCGCGTCTGCACCAATCCGCCCGTGATGCTCACAGCGCGGGCAGACGCTCAGATTTTCCTCATATTCCTTGGTGAACAGCATCTCGCTACACGAAGGGCACTTGATCCACAGGTTATCCGGCGTCTCACGCTTGGTGACGCGCGCGAGCGAATTGCGGACATTGGTTAGCCAGGACATGCGGGGGCTTTAGCGGGTTGTTTCGGGGTTTGCGAGGGGGGTGGTGTTTTTTGGGTTCACGCGGAGGCGCGGAGACGCGGAGGAAGGAAAGTGAATCTCGCGCAGAGATCGCAGAGCGCGCGGAGGGGGTTTTGCGCGCCGCAGGCCGATCGAATCCTCCGCTAACGGTTCATGAAATCCATAATGCAATTAACCGGGCTTCGCCCGGAAGCAGATTCTCTGCGCTCTCTGCGGCCTCTGCGCGAGAAAAATGCTGTTTCCCCTCCGCGTCTCCGCGCCTCCGCGCGAACCAATTCTTATCTCGCCGAATGCACAGCCTCGGCCAGTGCCCGCGTCAGTGCCTCCACCGGCCCCGCGGCATCCGCTCCATGGTCTGCCACCAGTTCAACCAGCGCCGAGCCGACCACCACGCCATCGGCATGTCTGGCAATCGCCGCAGCTTGCTCAGGTGTGCGCACCCCGAAGCCCACCACGACCGGAATAGCCGTCGCTGCCTTGATGCGTTTCACCGCCTCCTCGATCGAACCCAGCGCCGCCTGCTGCTTGCCGGTGATCCCGGCGACCGAGACGTAATAGAGGAAGCCCGATGAGCCTTCGAGGATCACCGGAAGCCGCGCGGCATCGCTGGTCGGGGTGGCGAGGCGGATGAGGGACACGCCAACTGCGCGGAGCGCGGGGCCAAGCTCGGGGTCTTCTTCGGG
>JANLOZ010000144.1:0-7021 GCA_031366845.1 Novosphingobium sp.
CCAGACCATGTACGACGATCAGCCCGCTCCGGACGCTGCGGCAAAGCCCAAGGGCACGCCGGTCTATAAGCGCATGCTTGACCTGTTCGAGGCTGAGGGCATCCGCACGCTGTTCGGCATTCCCGACCCCAATTTCGTCCACCTGTTCCTCGAAGCGGAAACCCGCGGCTGGACCGTGGTTTCGCCGCACCATGAAGCCGCCGCCGGTTTCATGGCCGAGGCTGCGAGCCGCATCACCGGCAAGCCCGCCATCGCCATCGGCACGCTGGGGCCGGGCATGGCGAACATGATGCCGGCGATCCAGTGCTGCAAGGTTGAAAACTCGCCGGTGATTTTCCTCGGCGGCCAGCGCGCCCGGGTGACCGAACGCCGCGTGCGACGGGGCCGCATCCAGTTCGTGCGGCAGGAGCCGATGATCGAGGATTCGGTCAAGTATTCCGCCTCAGTCGAATATGCCGACCAGACCGACGAGATCGTCCACGAGGCGATCCGGATCGCCATGTCGGGAACGCCGGGGCCGGCCTATATCGAATATCCAAGCCACATCATCATGGAAGAGCTCGACCTTCCGCCGGTGCTCCCGCCGCACCGTTACCGCCTGACCAACCAGGGCGCCGATGGCGACCGGATTGCCGAGGCTGCGGCGCTGATCAAGGCGGCAAAGAACCCGATCCTGCTTGTCGGCCATGCGGTCTATACGTCAAAATCCGGCGCAGCGGTGAAGCAGCTCGCCGATCTCATGAACTGCCCGGTGATTCAGACCTCGGGCGGCACTTCCTATATCAAGGGGCTTGAGGACCGCACGTTCCAGTATGTCTTCGCCGACGCTTCAATCGATGCGGTTGAGGAATCCGATCTGGTGCTGGCGCTCGGCACCGAACTCGGCGAGCCGCTGCACTTTGGCCGCTGGCGGCACTGGTACGATGGCGAGGCGAGCCGCAAGTGGATCTATGTCCAGCAGGATCCCACCGCGATTGGCGTCAACCGCCCGATCGACGTTCCCCTGGTGGGCGATCTGCGCGCCGTAGTACCCCAGTTGTGCCGCGCGCTGGGCACTGGCCGCGCCGAAGCTCCGGGGCTCAAGCGCTTTATGAAGGACGGCGCTGAGGAACTCGAAGAGCTTGCCGAGGAAACGCTGACCAAGAGCGACGGCTCCGGCAATGTCCCGATCCACACTTCGCGCTTTATTGTCGAGGCGACCAAGGCCTTCCCGCCCGAAGGCATCATGATCCGCGATGGCGGGGCCTCCGTGATCTTCGGCTGGACATACAATCAGTGCAAACCGCACGATGTTATCTGGAACCAGAACTACGGCCATATCGGCACCGGGCTGCCCTATGCCACCGGCGCGATGCTGGCGGATCAGGCGGAGACTGGCGTGGCGCGGCCGGGGATGCTGGTCACTTCGGACAGCTCTTTCCTGTTTCACATCGGCGAGCTTGAAGTCGCGGTGCGCAAGAACCTGCCGCTGGTTTGCGTGGTGGCGGTCGATTTCCAGTGGGGGCTTGAAGTGGGTGTTTACAAACGCACCTTCGGTCAGGGCACGGCGGAAACCGGCACGCACTGGAGCGACAAGGTGCGGTTTGACAAGATCGCCGAAGGCTTCGGCGCGGCGGGCGAGTTCGTCAAGACGGCTGATGAGATCGGCCCGGCCATCGCCCGCGCCTATGCCCATATCGCCAAGGGCGGCGGCCCCACGGTGATCCATGTGCCGATTGATCCGAAGGCCAATTCCGAAGAAATGCCCAAATACGAGCGCTTTCGCACTTGGTATGCGGAAGGTACGCAGTAGGGTAGGAGAAGCCCCACCCCCTGCGACCGGGCGGCACGCTGCCAGGTCTCGATGCCCTTCCCTCGAAGTGGAGGGGCCAAGCCGGAGAACACCATGCGCGATTATCTGAAGTTCTACATCGACGGCCAGTGGGTCGATCCGATCACGCCCAAAAGCGCCGAGGTCATCAACCCGGCGACCGAGGAAGTCTCGGGCCATATTTCGCTCGGCTCGACTGCGGACGTTGACAAGGCTGTGGCCGCAGCGCGCCGTGCCTTCCCCGCATGGTCGATCACCAGTGTCAAGGAACGCATTGACCTGCTGGAGACGATCCTTGCCGAATATCTGAGGCGCGAGCGCGAGATTGGCGAGGCGGTGACCGAGGAAATGGGCGCGCCGCTATCGCTCGGCTGCGGCTTCCAGTCGATGCTCGGCAAGGGCCATATTTCCGCCGCGCTGGAGGTTCTCAAGACTTTCAAGTTCGAGGAAGCACACGGCATCACGATGATCCGCAAGGAACCCATCGGCGTGGTAGGCATGATCACCCCGTGGAACTGGCCGATGAACCAGACCTGCGTGAAAATCGCCCCCGCGCTCGCGACCGGGTGCACGATGGTGCTCAAACCGCCACAACTGGCCCCCTATTCGGCGCACATTCTCGCCGAAATCCTGCACGATTCGGGCGTTCCGGCGGGCGTGTTCAATATGATTCAGGGCCAGGGTTCGGTGATCGGCACCCACCTTTCCCAGCACAAAGACATCGACATGATCTCGTTTACCGGATCCGAGCCGGTTGGCGTGCAAATCCAGAAAGACGCCGCAGACACGGTCAAGCGCGTCGGACTGGAACTCGGCGGCAAGTCAGCCTGGATCATTCTCGATGATGCCTCGATGGCCGCCAATGTTGCCAGTGCCACCGCAGGGATGATGGGCAATTCGGGCCAGACTTGCGCAGCAGGATCGCGCCTGCTGGTGCCAGCAGCGCGGATGGACGAGGCGATTGCTGCTGCGAGCGAGGCGGCAAATGGCGTCACCGTTGGTGATCCCACCGGCAATTTCGCCATGGGTCCGGTGGTTTCCAAAGCGCAGTACAATATCATCCAGGGCTATATCGAGAAGGGTATCGATGAAGGCGCGACGCTGATCGCGGGTGGCACTGGGCGGCCCGATGGCATCGACAAGGGCAACTTCGTGCGGCCAACGGTGTTCGTCGGCAACAACCAGATGGTCATCGCGCGCGAGGAGATTTTCGGGCCGGTGCTGGTGATGATTGGTTACGATGATCTGGGCGATGCGGTTGCCATCGCCAACGACAGCACCTTCGGGCTTGGCGGCTATGTCAGCGGAAATGACCTTGAGGTTGCACGTGACCTATCGCGCAAGATGCGCACCGGTGCCGTGTGGATCAACGGCGGGTTTGACATGATGGCACCGTTCGGCGGTTACAAACGCTCGGGCAACGGCCGTGAATGGGGCGAACATGGCTTCGCCGAATATCTTGAGATCAAGGCGGTGGTCGGCTGGAACGCAGCCTGATTTCGCCTATCATCGGGCAATGTTGCGGGGCGGGCACCGAGCTGGCACCCGCCCCGTTTGCCTGATTTGTGCCTTTGACCAGAGCCGGGCCAAAACCGAACCCGGCTGCGTAACCTCCTGTAAACTTGCCACAGCTATGATCCGAATGGCTGACCTGGGAAAGTTGGCGAGCAGAGGTTGCGCAAAAGCATGGCGAATTGGCGTGAACAGGACGATCAGATCGGGCGGCGCAGAAGCCGACGGGCCTTGTTTCGGGCCGAGGTCGATTTCGGCCATAAGGGCAGACGCTGCAAGGTGTCGATCCTCGATCTTTCGGTTCACGGCCTCAGGATCCGCGCGATTCACAAGCTGGCAATCGGCGACGAATTCTGGCTGAAACTCCCCGGGCTCGCGCCGCTTTCAGCCCAAGTTGCATGGGTTCGTGATTTCGTTATCGGCTGCGAATTCAGCACGGCGCTGCACCCGGCAATGTTCGAGGCAATTCTGCAAGGCAGGCTGATGATTGATCCTGATGGCGAGGCGAAAAACGCCCGGCGCAGCGGCAAGAGCAAGCTTGTGGCTGTCTAGCCGTGATGGCAAGTCGTTGATCCCAATCTCGCAGCTACGATGAAATGTGACCGCGCTGCCTAACCGGGTGGCGCGGTCGTTTTCTTTCGATATTGAGATTGTCATGACCGATCCCTCCACCACCTGGCCCGGCCCTCTATCGGGAATCCGCGTGCTCGATTTCACCCGCATCCTCGCAGGCCCCGCCGCGAGCCTGGCGCTGGCCGATCTCGGCGCCGAGGTGATCAAGATCGAACCGCCGGGCAGCGGCGATGACACGCGCACCTTTCCGCCGCTGCGCGAAGGCGAGAGCCACTATTTCCTCAGCATCAATCGCGGCAAGAAATCGATCGTCATCGATCTCAAAAACCCCGCCGGGCTTGGGCTGGCGAAAGACCTTGCCGCCAAGTGTGACATTCTGATCGAGAATTACCGTCCCGGTGTGATGGACCGGCTGGGCCTGGGTTACGAGGCGCTGCGGGCGATCAATCCCGGGCTGATCTATTGCGCGATATCGGGTTACGGCATGACCGGGCCGATGAAGGATCGACCGTCTTTCGACATCGTGCTGCAAGCCATGTCGGGCGCGCTGCACATGAATGCCGAGCCCGGCCAGCCGCCGATGAAAATGGGCATCCCGATGGGCGATCTGGTCGGCGGGATTTCCGGGCCGATTGGCATCCTCGCCGCCTTGTTTGATCGCACGCGCACCGGCAAGGGGCGGCTGATCGATGTGAGCCTTGTCGAAGGTCTGATCGGCCTCAACGCCTACCTGCCGCAGCTGGCCTGGTTCAGCGGCGAAGACCCGCAGCCGCAGGGATCGCAGCATGCCTATCTCGTCCCCTATGGCATCTTCGCGGCGCGCGATGGTTCGATTGTCATTGCCTGCCTGACCAACGCCTTCTGGGCGAAAACCTGCGCGGCGCTGGGGATGGATGATTGGGCGCACGATCCGCGCTTCACTTCGGTCGAGGGGCGGCGCGATGCCCGCGCGGAAATCAACGCACGGATTTCGGCAGCGACTTCAGCCCGATCGATGGCAGAACTGCAAGCGTTGTTCATCGCGCATGAGGTGCCGCACGCGCCGATTCTGTCGGTGCTGGATGCGCTGAACTCTCCGCAATCGCAGGCGCGCGGCGTGGTGGTCGAGGCCGAGCACAGGACGCTGGGGACGATCCCCCTGGTCAACCGCCCGATCCGGTTTGCCGATGAGGCGCAAGCGCCGGTCACCGCGCCGCCGGTGCTGGGCGAGCATACTGATGAAATTCTCGGCAACATTCTGGGGCTTGATGCGGCACGGATCGCGGCGCTGCGCGCGGCAGGAACGGTGGCATGAGCGAACTGCGATTTGATGCCCGTGTGGCGGTAATAACCGGCGGCGGACGCGGGCTTGGCGCGGCCTATGCGCGGTTGCTCGCGGGGCGCGGGTGCAAGGTGGTGATCAACGATGTCGGCGCATCGATGCGCGGCGATACCAATGGCGATGATCCGGCGCATGACCTTGCGGCGGAAATTCGCGCTAGCGGCGGCGAGGCAGTGGCCTCTACCGATTCGGTCGCCACACCTGATGGCGGCAAGGCGATAATCGAAACGGCGATGGAGGCTTATGGCCGCGTCGATGTGGTCATCCACTCGGCAGGAAACGTCCGCCGCGCGTCCCTTACCGAGATGACCTATGCGGACTTTGAAAGCGTGCTTTCGGTCCACCTGCGCGGGGCGTTCCACATTGTGCGTGAGGCTTTCCGGCACATGGCCGCTTTAAGGGGTTCACGCAGAGAGCGCCGAGGAAACGGAGATCGCAGAGAAGGTTGCCCGAGCCGAAGGCTCCTCCCTCAATCCTGTCTCTCGGTCTGGCGGAACCTGTGAAATAGGCGGCGGCTGCGCCGCGGGCGCGACATCTCCGCGATCTCCCTTTCCTCTGCGAACTCCGCGTGAACCCCCTTCTTCTCTTTTCCGGACGCACCCAAAAGCCCGGCCAGCTAAACGCTGCCGGGGTAGGCGAAGAAGAACTGATGACCGGCGCGGGGTTGCCGCGTTTTGTGCCCGGACTCGACGACGCTTGTTGGTAGTGGGGGTAGGATAAGTGTGCGTCGAGATTTTGCCACCGGCTGAGAGTCCCTCCTCCAGCGTAACGCGACGGGGGAGAAACCGCACATGGTGACGATGCCCTTCTGCGAACGTTCGGCTTGAAACCGGGACGCCCGCGCCAGTCATCTCCCGCGCCTCTGAACCGGGTGGCTCAAACCGAGGGAAGGTCCATCCGCAGAGCTGCAGCACGGCGGACAGCTGGGGGCTTATGCGGATTGGGGGGTTGTAGGAAAGTGGTTTTTTGCGCGCACCGGGGACATGCTATTGCGTGTCCCCGTCCGAGGTTGGTTACAGGTAGAGTTTAGGGGTTAAGTAAAGTGTCACCGTAACCACCGTAACCACGGCGCCATCCGCTGGCGAGCTGTGTAGCCATGCTGCGGCAGAACTTTCTCAACCTGCCCGAATATGCCGGGACCATAGCCGATATTGCCCGCTCGAGGCTCGCCTATGTGCAGGCCATGCAGCGGTTTGATGCGGCGATGCCTGGCGCGGTGGTGCACATCGGTTACGAGGATCTGGTGGCAGACCCCGAAAGCGAGATCCGCCGCCTGATCGCAGCGATTGGCCTGCCGTTCGAGGAGGCATGCCTGAAATCGCACGAGAGTGGCCAGCCGGTGCGCACGCCAAGCTCCGAACAGGTGCGCCAGCCGATCTACCGGCATGCGCTGGAGGAGTGGCGGCGGTTTGAACCCTGGCTTGGTGAGGTGAGGGAGCTGCTGGCGGCGGAACTGGCGAAAACAGGTGCGGCTGGGCAGAGTTAGTTGATGAAACGCATGCGCGAGGAATGTATCTGTGCGGGGGCAAACTTCACTAACTTCACACGATCAAACTTCGCAAACTTCGCGCGAGTGCGGCATGGAAGTTTTGCGTAAGTTTGCGCGAGGGCGCGGGCGGCGGCTGATGCCGCGCGGCGTGGGAGGGGCTTACGGGGTCAATGAGCGGGCCTGCGTTGAGACAGGCGATGGGCATTGTGGCAGGTTGCGGGGGTGTAGGAAAGAGCGGCGATGCGGGGTGAAGCTAATTAGTATTGTGTCCCCGGAATTCCCGGAATTCCCGGAATTCCCCGGGGTGCAGTCCAAT
>JANLOZ010000160.1:0-17416 GCA_031366845.1 Novosphingobium sp.
TTTACCGACTTGCGTCGGCTCGGCACCAGCCCGCACCCCCCCCGGGCCCCCCATTTTGTAAAAACACTTGGGTGGCCGGGTGGGGGAGCGGGCTGGTGCCGAGCCGACGCAAGTCGGAAAAACTCTAGAAAAAGTGCGGCAAGTAAACCCAGCCGCTCGTTACCAGCAGTGTGATCAGCGTCAGGACCAGTCCGCTGATGAACGAGATATAGGCAAAGCGCAGCAGCCGGTATTTCTTGAATTCGAGCACCTGCCCGTTCTGATAAAGATCGCGCAGCATGGTGCGGAAAACCTGCTCGTCGCTCGCGAGCAGGTGCAGCACACGGTCGGTGAATTCCTCCTCGCTCATATGGGTGAACGCGCCGAAAAACAGAATGTTCTGATTTTCTGACTTCACCGCGCTCCCGCTCACGCGCGGGATAATCGCCGAAACCGCGAGCAGCGCCGAGACTGCGGCGAAGAACGCCAGCACCATGATCGCCAGCGGATAATGCTCGCGGTTGGCCTGCCCGATAGCGACGGTGAACACGACGAAGGTTGCGCCCATCAGGATACTCGCCTTCTGATCGGCCATCTGGCTGAGCGTCAGGTTGGCCTGAACCGCGGTGCGCACCAGATGGATCGCCTGGATCGAATAGCCATCGCCATTTCGCGCAGGAGAAACCGGGCGAGCAGGAGAAACCGGTTTGCCGTGCCCCTCGTTTGCTTGCGTCATGTCTCTCGCCCGTCCCCGGTTTTGGCCCGGTTCTGGCCCGGTTCTGGTGAGGCTTACACGAAACCCAAGTTTGTCCCAAGCGCACTGCCGGTATAATTACCGATGTTCGGCACGGCGGTGGTCAGGTTGCCGGCGGTCACGCCAAACCAGCTCGCCAGTGTGGCGGCATATTGATCAACCGCCATGGTCGGCACCAGCCGCCCCTGGCCGATATCATCGGGTCCATTGTTTGCCAGCGTGGGATTGATGCCGTAGAACTTCTTGCCGTTGACCGCGCCGCCGATGACGAAATGCATCGATCCCCAGCCGTGGTCTGATCCATCGTTGTTTGATGTCAGCGCGCGGCCAAAGTCCGATCCGGTAAAGGTGGTGACCTGATTGGCCACGCCCAGTTCCACCGTGGTGTAATAGAACGCGCGCAGGGCATTGCCGAGGTTGGCCATAAGCGTCGGATGAAGCGTGCCGAGCCCGTCGTGCGTATCAAACCGCCCGGCCGAAACGAAGAACACCTGCCGTTTGACCCCCATCTCACTGCCCATCGAGATCATCTTGGCGACCATTGCGAGCTGCGCGCCAAGGCTGCTTTGCGGATCGGCAGCAGCGGGAAAGACCGTGGTGGTTATCGGCGCAGAGGCGAGCTGGGTGGAAACCAGCGTGTAAAGATCAAGCGCGCGTTTGCCCACCGCGCCGTGCGCTGCTTCAAAATCATGCAGGCCGCCGGGCGCGGAAATCATGTTCTTGAGCAGCGTCGAGGCTGCGGTCGATCCTTGCAGGCTGGTTCTTGCGTTAAGGCCGATCGGCCCGCCGGTGGTGATTGAAAACTGTACGGCCGATCGCCCGCTGAGGAACACCGCATTGCCGGCAACATTGACGCAGGTCAGCGTTGCGGTGCCGTTGCCCGATTGCAGCAGATCGCCGATGCGCCCGCCCCAGCCCGAACTCGCGCCCTCGGGCGACGAAGATTGCCAATAGGATTGCTGGTCATTGTGCGACAGCAGCTTGGGTGGCAGTGGCACCGAACTGGCCTGATACTGCGCCTTGGTCGTCGGCTGGACCAGCGTGCCGATATTGAGCATTACCGCCATCTTGCCGGCATCGAACACCGGCAGCAGTGGTGCCAGATTTGGCGCGAGAGCATATTGCGCGCCATTGGCCAGCGGCGTCGTCGGATTGAGCACTGTGGCTGCGAGCATAGCCTGGGTATAGGCCAGGTTGCTGCGCTGCGCGGAATAGGCGGCGTACTGCGTGTTGTCATAGGCGACCAGCGTGTTGGCGTAGTCATTGCCGCCATAAAGGAACACGCAGACCAGCGCCTTGTAATCGCTCGCGGTGGCGGCGGCGGCTTCGCCAATCGTCGCCAGGTTCATCACGAACGGGGCTGCGGTGCCCATCATCGAGACCGCAGAGGCACGCTGCATAAAAGCGCGGCGGGAAACGTCTTTTGTCATCGCTGGCGCTCCTTACCGCTGCACGAGATATTCAGGTGATGCCATCACCAGAACGATTGCGGCGTAAGTTCGGTTGAGGATCCCCGCAGAGGTCGTCACCACTATCGTATCGAGCGCGGTTTTCATCTGGGCAATGGTGGCGCTGCTGATCTGGTTGGCGGCAAGCACCAGATTGAGTTCGGCGAGCAGTGCGGCGGAATCTGCGGCGATTGCGGTCAAAGCGGCATAGTCAGGCTTGGCCTCGCCCGCACCGCTGGCGATTACCGCCTGCATATAGTTGATATAGGCGATCAACGAAGGTTCATTGGTCACCTGAAATTCGGGTGCCACCAGACTGCGCGAGGCGATCGCCGTGCCCGGCGGGGTATAGCCGGGGCGGAACCAGTTGAACACGCTGGGTGCGTGGCCGGGGCTTTCACCGATGCGGGTGGCCGAGGAGCCGGTATTGCCAAACGGCCACAGATTGGTCGGCGAGGTAACGCCGAAGGCCTTGGCCCATTGCACCAGCCGGACAACCGGTTCACGAAGTTTGCCAAAGCTGGTGCTGTCAACCTGCGTATCATCGCGCGCTTCAACGTCGGTCAGGATCGCGCGGATCACCGCCTTCATATCACCGCGCACGCCGCTGCCGTTGTTGGTGAAAATGTTGGCAACGCGGCTGACATAGGCGGGCGACGGGTTGCTGGTGACCATGTGCTGGATCAACTGTTTGGAAACGAAAGGCGGCAAATTGGCGTGGGCGAACAGGCCATCGAGCGTGGCCTTGCGCGATGTTGCGCCATCGTTTCCCGCCGGAATAGTGATGCCAACAAAGCTGCTCGCGGCGGTTTCATGGTTGGTCGCATTGACCGCCATCGGCAGGCGGTTGCGGTCCGGAATTGTGTTGTCTGCATTGGCGAACGTGTAGCCGGTCCAAACGCGTGCCGCCTGCGAGACATCGTTCTGGCTATAGGTTGGCACCGGATTGCCGCCCGAAAGCACAAGCGTTCCATCCATGTTGAGCTGGTAGAGCCCGAGCGTGAACAGCTGCATCAGCTCGCGCGCATAGTTCTCGTCCGGGATCGCGCCGGTGCGGGTGTTGGCCTTCACATTGCCGAGGAAGGTCAGGTAATAACCCATGCCGACGCTGGTCGAGACACCTTCCATGATGTCGCGGTAATTGCCGAAGGCGTTGTCCCACAGCACATCGAAATAGGCCGCCATGACGAACGGCTGCCACGAGGCGTTGAAGCCGTCGATCGAGACGACCCACTGGTTGAGCAACGACAGCCCGACGCGCTGGCGCAGGATATCGGAGCTGCCCATCAGCTGCGACCAGACCATCGCATCGAACCCGGCGTTCGAATTGATGTTGGCGATCACGTTGTAATTGCCCGCGATCAGAAAATCCCAGAACTTCTGCGGGCGGGCCATGGCGAACTGGTTGGTTATCCAGCCGCTGAAACCCGACGACACCACCGTCGAAATGTCCGCCTTGGCATAACCGATGGCCGACTGGGCAAGAAAGCGCGAGGCCTGGGTGGCAGTTACCGGGACGGGCGTTGGCGTTGGCGTGGGTGTTGGCGTGCCAGAGGTTGCACCGCCGCCCGAAGCGCTATCGCCGCAGGCTTCGAGCAACACCGAACCCGCGCTGGCAAGGCTGACGGCTGCTATCGCGCGGTGCGATACCCCGTTTTGCGCAGGTGCGGTTGACGGCAGCGGTGCTCCGGCAAGCTGCGGTTCGCGAACTTTGAGCGAATCGGTCAATGGTTTCTCCCGCCACCAGTCGGTGCTTGACCTGCTTTGCCGACAACAAATTGCTAAATTGATTCCGCGCAAGGTAAAGCTGCGCTTAGGGCTAATTCTGCTGGTTATCCACCCCTTTCGCTGGTTTCACCCAGGGCGCTTGAGCGGCGGTGGTGCCGGATCGCCGGCGGCGGGTGATTGCGCCGGAACTGGGGCCGGAGCTGGAGCAGGCGCGACATCCTGTGCCGGAGCGACGCTGGCTTGCGCTTTGGGGGCCGGAGCGGGTGTTGTATCGGCTGGCTGCGGTTGCGCGTTTGCCACAGGCTTATTGGTATCAGCGGCAGGCACCGTTCCTGCGCGGTTCGCTGGAACCGGCTGATCGCGTCCCTGTGCAGGGGGATTGCCCGCGCCCGGCGGCGGCAGATTGTTCAAAATCGACCCGCCCGGAAACGACGAGCCGCCCGGAAATGACGAGCCGCGAGGCTGCTGATCGCCCCCGCCAGCATCACCAATCGGGAAGGTCGGGACGATTCCGCCCGGAAATGAGCGCCGCTGCGGCCGCTGGTAGGAGGGCATTTCGCCGCTGATCAGCAGCGCGCTGGTGGCAGGCAGGATCATGGTTTCGATCTGCCGCAGGCCAGACATCGATAGCGCGAACGGCCCGATCGGCTGCGCGCCGGGATAGGGGACGAAGACCGCCATTGACGGGCGATCAGTTTGCACCACCTTGCCGCCCGCCTCGACCGAGATCGCGCCGGGGGTTACATTGCCCGAAGTTCCCGCGCCCGGCCCGCGCAGCACCACCAGCGTCGCCGATTCAGGATCGGCATTGGCGATGCGGCCAACCGCGCTTTCGCGCGTGGCAAGCGCGATAGCATCCGCGCCGACGATGCCATCGACCATCGTCCCGCGAATGCCGATCGAGGCGACCGGCGTCTTGATCGAGGTCGCCTCGCCGTGGCCCCTGCTGCCCGACATGAAGCGGAACGCACCTTTGGCGACGGTGGCGGTGAAATTGCTTTTCTGATCGGGATCAAAGACAAAACGGTCAATCGTCAGCTGGGCATTGGCGCCAATGCTGAAGGTCGATTTGTCAAGCAGCAGGATTTGCAGGCGGCTGGCGGCAGCGGTTGAAACCTGCTCGGCCAGCGCAATGGGTTCGCGCAGTTTTGCGGCATGTTGCTGCGCATCGCCGGGGTTCTTCAGCCGCACATCGTTGGTGACTGCTGAGGCTATCCCGACGTCCTTGGCCTGCGCCGGATTGAAATTGATGAGCGCGGACCCTGCGAGCAGAGCGGCGGCGCAGCGAGGCAATTTGCGGCAAGCCATGGTCATTTCCCCAGCCGCTTGGCATTGCACGGCGCGGTTGCCTCGCTCCACGCGCCGGCGCTGATATTGTGGCCGTGCAATGATTCAAACTCGACCATCGCGCCTTGCCGGTCATCAAGCTGGCACAGCAAGCTGGCATGATAGAGCCAGGCATCATCGCTCGCTGGATGGTTGAGGATGACCCTTTCGAGCGTGGACAGGGCATCGAGCAGGTGGCCTTCGGCGGCTTGTTTGTGGGCCAGCGACAATCCGCTGGCAGGTTGCTCAGCCGCGCGCGACAGGTCTTCCAGATCGGCGACCGTCTGCGCCGAGACGGCCGCGCAGGTGAGCAGCAGCGGCAAACACAGCGCCAGACACAGTCCGGGGCGGCTGAATTGCAGGGTTCCGGGTCGCATAAGGCTATCCCCTCTCGCTGCCGACACTACCGCAGCAGCCGGCCTGCGCCAAGCGCCTATCGCGCGGAGAAGGCGGCGATGCGGTCGCGGTTGTCGGAACAGACACCGCCCTGGTCTTCGCGCAGCAGCCGTTCGCTCATTTGTTCAGCTCCCAGGCGGGCACCGCGCAGGCGGCGCGATATTCGCTTTGCAGCCGCGCGACCAGTTCGGCGACGCTCGGCACGTCGTCAATCAGCGCGATGCCTTGCCCGGCGCTCCAGATATCACGCCACGGGGTTTTTCCTTCGACAAGATGCCCGGTCGTGCGGCCTTGCGGGATGAACAGGTTATCGGGATCAAGCCCGGCCTCGCGCAGGCTCGTCTTGAGCCATGATGCTGCCATCCCGTTTACCCCGCGCGTGTAGATCACATCATTCACCCCACCGGCGATCAGCATCGCCTTGTAGGCATCGGGCGCGGCGCTTTCCTGCGTGGCGATCATGCGGGTGCCGAGATAGGCGAGATCAGCCCCGAGCACCTCGCCCGCGCGCACCGCCGCGCCGGTCGATATCGCGCCTGCCATAACGATGGTGCCACCATACATCGCACGGACCTGCGGGACAAAGGAAAGGGGGCTGATCGTCCCGGCATGCCCGCCGCCGCCCGCGCCGATGCAGACGATGCCATCAACGCCTGCCGCTGCCGCCTTTTCAGCAAAGCGGATGGTCGTTGCATCGTGGAAATGCAGTATGCCATGATCGCGCACCAGCGGGGCGTTGAGTGTTGGATCGCCGACCGAAGTGACAAGGATTTCCACGCCGTAGGTGCGGCAAGTCTCGAGCTGGGAACGGAATTCCGCGCTGCTCTGG
Organism: Novosphingobium sp.; assembly: GCA_031366845.1. GTDB lineage: Bacteria > Pseudomonadota > Alphaproteobacteria > Sphingomonadales > Sphingomonadaceae > Novosphingobium. The sequence goes on from JANLOZ010000160.1 coordinate 6,461, forward strand.
CTCGGCGAAATGTTCATCGCCAGCGGTGCTGCCCGCCCACCTTCGCCTTCAAACCGATCAAGCGCCCCGCGCACCGCCTTCAACTGCTCGGCCATTTCAGCATCATCGCGGCAGTGGTTGCGTGTGAGCGATCCGATTACCCCGGCTTTGCATGCGGCAATCGCCAGATCCACGCCGCTGACGAGGAACATCGGCGCGGCAAATGCCGGTAAAGTCAACCGCTTGCTGATGGTCTTGGCCAAAGCCATTGCGCTATTCTCCCATCGCCCCACCGGAAATTGCCGGTGCATCGTCAAGGCCCACTGTGCAAGCGACCTTTCGCCATGGCATGGTGCAGCCCAATGGGAGTGAATGACAATGTCTGAATTCGCCGGGAAATACGGACCATGGGCGCTGATCGCCGGGGCATCAGAGGGGACGGGGGCTGAATTCGCCCGATTGCTCGCGCAAAAAGGCTTCAATCTGATACTTGTCGCCCGCCGTGAAGGCCCGCTCGATGCTCTAGCCGCAGAAATTGGCGCCGCAGAAATTGGCACGGCAAACGGCGTGCAGTGCATCACCGCAACCATCGACCTCACCAAAAAAGATGCCGCTGCACGCATGGCGGAGGTCGCAGGGGACCGCGAGGTCGGCCTGTTGATCGCCAATGCCGGGGCGGACACCAACGGCACCCCGTTTCTCGATACTGACATCGCCAACTGGGATGCTCTGGTAGCGATGAACGTTTCAACGACGATGCGGCTGGTCCACCACTTCGGTCGGGGGATGCGGGCGCGGGGGAAGGGCGGGATGATCCTCGTCGGCTCGGGGGCCTGCTATGGCGGGCTGAACGGGCTCGGGGTTTACTGCGCCGCAAAGGGCTTCGTCATGAACCTCGCCGAGGGGCTGTGGGCCGAACTGCGGCATGATGGCATCGATGTGCTCAACCTGATCCTGGGGCGGACTGATACGCCCGCGCACCGGATCAGCTTGGCGAAAAGCGGACAGTCTTTATCGACCGCCGGGATGGCGAGCGCTGTCGATGTGGCGCGCGTGGGCCTCGAACAATTGCCGCACGGGCCGATTTACAACTGGGGTTCGGCTAATGACCAGCCCGGCTTCGCCCCGCAATCGCCCGATGCCCGCCGCGCACGGATCATCGCGGTCGAAGAAATGTCCGCCGCTTATATGGGCAAGAAGGCGTGAGCGACCTGCTCACCCAAGTGGCGGATCGGCAGGCGATCACTGACCAGATCTATCGCTATTGCCGGGCGATGGACCGGATCGATCATGCCCTCGGCTATTCGATCTGGCACCAGGATGGCACTGCCGATTATGGCCACAACTATCAGGGCAGCGGGCACGGGTTCATCGATCACGTCTGCGCGCAGCACAGCGGGATGCAGCAGCACTCGCATCAGATGTCGAACATCATCATTGAACTGGGTGGCGCTACGGCGGGCAGTGAGAGCTATGTTACCGCCACCCTGCGCATGGAGCGCGGCGGCAAGATCATGCAGATCAGCGTGATCAGCCGCTATGTTGATCGCTGGTCAAAACGCGATGGCCGCTGGGCGCTCGATCACCGGCAGGCGGTGATGGAAATGGATGAAATGCGCGAGGTTACCCCGATGATGCTCCACGATACGGCGCGGCGGGACCGGACTGACCCCTCCTATTCTGTGCTCAAAGGCTGACCGATGCCCCGCGATATCAAAACATCCGTCTCGTTCGACATGCGCTCGCCAGCCTGGGCGCCGCCGACGCATGAACTCTATGCCGCCGCGGTTGCAATGGCCGCCTATGCGGATGAAATCGGTGTTGATCGGATCGGCCTGATGGAGCACCACGGCAGCGAAGATGGCTATCTGCCGCAGCCGTTCACGCTCGCCTCGGCGATGGCGGCGGTGACCAGGACGGTGCAGTTCAACCTTGGTGCGGTGATCCTTCCGCTGCACGATCCGGTGGTGGTTGCCGAGCAGATTGCCATCGTCGATCTGATCTCGAACGGCCGGTTGAACGTCATCTTTGGCGCGGGCTATGTGCCGTTTGAATTTGCGCTGTTCGGCAAGTCGCTCAAGGATCGCGGCAAGCTGATGGACAGCGGCATCGCGCTGATCCTGCGCGCGCTGCACGGCGAAAAGTTCGCGGTCGATGGCCGCCCGGTCTATGTCCGCCCGCTGCCGGTGCGCGCGCCCGAGGATATCATCATGGTCGGCGGTGGGGTTGAAGCCTCTGCCCGCCGCGCTGCGCGTTTCGATGTCGGCTTCGGGCCGATGAGCCCCGCTATCGTCCCGCTCTACCTGTCTGAGTGCGAGCGACTGGGCCGAGGCCCGCGCCAGTACTGGACGCCGGTGACCGGCATGCCGATCGCCATCCACCTGTGCGAGGATCCCGATCAGGGCTGGAAGGCGATCGAGCCGCATGCGGTGCATGTCGTCAGCGAATATGCCAAGTGGGCGGCGGCAGAAGGCGATGGCTCGCATTCGCCATTCAAGGGCATGGATGATCCCGCGGTGCTGCGCCAGACCGGGCTGTTCGCCTGCTGGACGCCCGAAATGCTGCTCGAAAAAGTGGCGACTATTCCGGACAGGGGCAGCTTTGGCATTCAGCCGTTGCTCGGTGGTCTGGCGCCTGAGGAGGGCTGGAAAAGCCTCAAGTTGCTCGGCCAGATGATGCCCGATGTGCGCGCGGTGATCGCGGGGACGCAGGAAGCCAAATGAAAGCCGCCTATATCCAAAACGGCCAGGTCCACACCGGCACGCTGCCCGATCCCGTGCCCGGCGCAGGTCAGGCGCTGGTGCGCACGCATTCGTGCGGGATGTGCGCGAGCGAGCAGCATTTCCTCCATGCCGGACAGAACGTGATCGACCTGTCAAAGCGCCTCGGCGGGCCTTACGCGGCGCTCGACTTCGGCAAGCCGTTTGTGCCGGGGCATGAATTCGTCGGCGAGGTGCTGGACTACGGTCCGGGCAGCAAACGCACCGTCAAAGTCGGCAGCAAAGTAACTTCGGTGCCGATCATGCGCGCGGGCGGGCAACATGCGGTGATCGGCTTCAGCCACGCCTGTCCCGGCGGTTATGGCGAGCTGATGTTGCTCGATGAAGAGGTGATGTTCGCGCTGCCCGATCATTTTGATGATGATCACGCGGCGATGATCGAGCCGCTCGCGGTGGGCCTTGAACATGCGCGGCGTGGGCGGCCGGAAAAGGGCGATGTCGCGCTGGTGCTTGGTTGCGGGGCGATTGGGCTTGGTGTTATCGCGGGGCTTCGGTTGATGGGCATCGCGCCTATCGTCGCCGCCGATTTCCACCCCGCGCGCCGCGCCGAGGCGATCCGCATGGGCGCGCACACTGCCGTCGATCCGCGCGAGGTTTCGCCGCATCTGCCGCTGCCTGATCTGGGCGCGAAGGCCCCGAACCTGATTTACGAATGCGTTGGCCGCGCCGGAATGCTGCAAGCACTGGTCGAGGCCGCGCCGTTCGATGGGCGGATCGTCATGGGCGGATATTGCATGGAGGAGGAGCACCTGTTCGTCTTCGCCGCGCAGAACAAGCGGCTCAACGTGCAATTTGCCGGCGGTGAGGAACCCCAGGACATGGAACTGGCGATGCGCGCGATAGATGATGGCCGCATTGACGTTGCGCCGTGGCTGGGGGAGCGGATCGGGCCTGCGGGGGTTGCAGAGGCGATTGCAGCGATGTCTGGGCCGGATGCTGCGGTCAGGGTGGTGGTTGATCCACGGTTGTGAGGGATTGGCCCGGTCGCTTACGCTTCAATCGCCCGCTTCCCCTTCAAACGCCCATTTCCCCTTCAAACGCCCGGTCAGATGAAACTGCCAGCACTTGTCGCAAAGATAGGGGCGGAGCGCGAAGGGGGCTTCGCGGGCGGCTTGCAGCGCGGCTTCGCGGGTTGGGAAACGGGCCTTCTTTTGGCAGATGCTCAGGCGGGTGCGCATGGGAACTCTTACCCTATTCCAAGCCAATCTAGAGCGGCGACTGGGAAATGTGAATCACCTCACCCCAACACCGTCTTTCCTGAGCTTGTCGAAGGACTGCTTTTTCTTCAAGCCGTTGTGCGCAACGCACGAAGTAAAGAACAGCCCTTCGACAAGCTCAGGATAGGCGGGTTTGGTTCAGATTTTAAGCAAGGCGCTCCAATGCCCTCTGGCTTCAGGTCCCCTTATCCGCATAGACCCAGATCGTCGCCTTCGATGAATCGACCGCGACCGAGCGCGACATCCTGCCATCCGCGCCGCGCGCGCCCATTTCGGCCATGACCGCGCCGGGGTTCTCCGCTTCGATCTCGTAAAAGGTAATGTATTTTGCCCCCGGAGCACCGACCACGATCGGGGTCGCCTCAAGCCGCCGCGCAGCAGTGATGCCGGGAATTTGCAGCAGCTCGGGAATGTGGGTGCCGTCATACCACGCGTTGTATTCCGCATCGCGGCCTTCGAGCGGGTCTGACTGCACGATCATTACGAATTTTGCCATTTTTCGTCCTTTCCCAAGGCTGGCGCGCAGACTGGCGCGGCGATAAACGTGCGTCCAGTGCATCTGTTCCATATTGCCGGGGCGATTGGCCTTGCGGGCGGCGCGGCGAGGCGGCACAGAGGCCTTGACGAAACCCGAGAGGAATTATGGCAACAACATCCTATCACGCCCCCGCGAGCCGCGAAGAGGTTGTCGCGCTGATGGTGGCAGACCCTTCGGCAAAAGTGCTGGCGGGCGGCACCGATCTGATTGTGCAGATGCGCAGCGGACGCGCGGCGCCCGGCGGCATCATCGATCTTAAAAACGTTTCGGCGATGCGCGCGGTTATGGGCAACGATGGACGTTACACCATCGGCGCGGCCATGGCTTGCACCGGGCTGCTCAGCGTTGAAGCTTTATGCCGCGATTGGCCGGGCGTAGTCGAGGCGACGAACCTGATCGGATCGGTGCAGGTGCGCAATCGCGCCACCATGGGGGGCAACCTGTGCAATGCCTCGCCAGCGGCGGATAGCGTTCCGGCGTTGATCGCGGCGGCGGCAACCTGCCTGATCGTCGGCGCTTCAGGATCGCGCGAAATTCCGGTTGAGGAGGTGGCGACCGGCCCCGGCAAAACCAGCCTGACGCCGGGAGAATTTGTCGCCGAAATCCGCCTGCCCGCAAGGCCGAAAGGCGGAGGGGACGCCTATCTGCGATCGATCCCGCGCACCGAAATGGACATCGCCGTGGTCGGCGTCGGCGTCGCGCTGGTGCTCGATGGATCGGGCGTATGTACATCAGCGCGCGTGGCGCTGGGGGCGGTCGCGCCGACGGCTATGCTGGTGGCAAAGGCCGGGGCAGCGCTGGTTGGCAGCGGGCTCGAAGATGCGGCGCTCGAAAATATGGCAGTCGCCGTCCGCGCTGCCTGCCGCCCGATTGATGATAAACGCGGGACGGTCGAATACCGCAAGGCGATGGCGGGGGTGCTGGCGAAACGCACCGTCCTGATCGCTGCGGCCCGCGCGCGTGGAGAAACAGCATGAGCAAGATCGCCGTATCCACCAGCGTCAACGGAGACGCAGCCGAGTTTCTCTGCGATCCCGGCGAAACCCTGCTCGATGCCCTGCGCGACAGTCTTGGCCTGACGGGTTCCAAGGAAGGCTGCGGATCGGGCGATTGCGGGGCCTGCACGGTGATGCTCGATGGCGCGATGGTTTGTGCGTGCCTGGTGTTCGCGGCTGAGGCCGAGGGCAGGAAAATCACGACAATCGAAGGCGTCGCCGATGGCTCGGTACTGCATCCGGTGCAGCGCCAGTTCCTCGAACACGCCGCGCTGCAATGCGGGTTTTGCACCCCCGGATTTATCGTTGCGGCTAAGGCACTGCTAGAGGTCAATGCCAGCCCGAGCGAGGAAGAAATCCGGTACTGGCTGGCGGGTAACCTCTGCCGCTGCACTGGCTATGACAAGATCGTCCGCGCGGTTTCTGCCGCCGCTGCGGAAATGCGGCAGGAAAGGGTAACGTCATGAACGCGCCAGAAAACCAACGCGTATTTTCCCCATCGCAGTTCAAGGTCATCGGCACCCGCCCGGTGCGGCCCGACGGGATTGATAAAGTAACCGGCAAGGCAGTTTACGGGCCGGACTTCAAGCTCGCTGGCATGCTCCATGGGGCCACGGTCCGCAGCCCGCATGCCCACGCGCGGATTGTCGCCATCGATGCCAGCAAAGCGCTGGCGCTGCCGGGGGTTAAAGCCGTTGTCACCGGTGCCGATTTCCTCGCGCAAAAGTCTGAGGAAGTCAGCAACGGCGAAGGCGAGGGCAACCTCAAATATATTGCGCTCGGCTGCATGGCGCAAGAAAAGGTGCTGTTCGTCGGCCATGCCGTCGCTGCAATTGCCGCGACGAGCCGGCCCATCGCCGATGCCGCCGCAGCACTGGTTGAAGTTACCTATGAAGTGCTGCCGCACGTTATCGATATAATGGACGCCGTGGCCGATGGCGCGCCGCTGCTCCACGAGGACATGTTTACCAGCGGGGTCGATCCCAAGCCCGAAAAGCCGTCGAACGCTGCGATGTGCTTCACCCTCGCGCGCGGCGATGCTGGCGTGGCGATGGCGGGGGCTGCGGTAACCGTCGGCGGGCGATTCACCACCCCGCCGGTGCACCAGGGCTATCTCGAACCGCAAGCCTGCGTCGCCACGTGGAATGCCGATGGGCAGGGGCAGATGTGGTGTTCGAGCCAGGGCCAGTTTGACGTGCGCAATTATACCGCCGGGATCCTGCACATGCCGGTGTCCGACCTCAGGGTCTATCCGCTTGAGATCGGCGGCGGGTTTGGCGGCAAGACCACGGTTTACCTTGAGCCGGTGGCGATGCTGCTGTCGCGCAAGTCTGGCCGTCCGGTGCGCCTGTCGATGAGCCGCGAGGAGGTGTTCTGCGCCTCTGGCCCGGCACCGGGATCGGTGATTGACGTCAAGCTGGGCGCGGATGGCGAAGGCAATTTCGTCGCGCTTGAGATGGAGTTCTGGAGCCACGCCGGGGCGTTTCCGGGCTCGGCCACCCATTCGAGCGCGATGACCGCGCTGGGCGCTTACCGCACCGAAAATGCCCATGTGCGCGGCTGGGATGTCTGTTCGAATATTCCTTCGACGCATGCCTACCGCGCGCCGGGCGCACCGCCGATTGCTTTCGCGCTGGAGGCTTGTGTCGATGATGTCGCGCGCCAGCTCGGGATGGACGCGATTGATCTGCGGCTGAAGAACGCCTGCCGTCCGGGTGATCCCGGGCCGATGCGGATACCGCACGGCGCAATCGGCTATGTCGAATGCCTTGAGGCGGCAAAAGCGCATCCGCACTGGAGCGCGCCATTGGGGCCCAATCAGGGGCGCGGGATCGCCGGGGCCTTCTGGGGCAATTATGGCGGGCCATCGACGGCCGCAGTGGCGCTCGGCGCTGATGGCTCGGTGATGGTCACGACCGGCAACCCGGACATTGGCGGCAGCCGCGCATCGATGGCGATCATGGCGGCGGAAACGCTCGGCGTTCCTTACGAATCAGTGCGCGTTTCTATCGCCGACACTGCCTCGCTTGGTTATTCGATGCTCACCGGCGGCAGCCGCACTACCTTCGCAACCGGCAAGGCGGTGGTCGAAGCCTGCCGCAAGATCATCGCGACGCTGAGCGAGCGCGCGGCGCATCTGTTTGGGGTTGCAGCGGGCGAGGTCGAATGGCGTGATGGCGCGGCGCATTGTCTGGCTGGGGATCGCAGCGGCGAGAGCCTGTCAATCGCGGCTGTCTCGGGCAAGTTCATGCAGTTTTCCGGGGCGGTCTCGGCTGAAGCGACGGTCAACCCGCAAGACTATCTGCCGGGCTTCACCGTGCAGATCTGCGATGCCGAGGTCGATCCGGAAACCGGCCACATCTCCATCGCGCGCTACACGGCGATCCAGGATGTCGGCCGCGCGATCCATCCGGACTATGTTGAAGGGCAGCTTCAGGGCGGAGCGGTGCAGGGCATCGGCTGGGCGCTGAACGAGGCCTATATCTATGATTCGCAAGGCCGAATGGAGAATGCAGGTTTCCTGGATTACCGGATGCCGGTGTGTTCGGACCTGCCGATGATCGATACGGTGCTGGTCGAAAAGCCCAACCCGGCGCACCCTTATGGCGTCAAAGGCGTGGGCGAATCGCCCATTGTCACGCCGCTTGCTGCGGTTGCCAACGCGGTGTGCGATGCCACGGGCATGCGCTTCCATGACCTGCCGCTATCGCCAGACCGGGTGTGGAGCGCGCTGCAAGCGGCGGGCTGACCGCGATGCCCAAGGCTCTGTTTCTGCCGCCTTATCCTGCGCAATGGTTCTCCGGGCGTGAGGTAATCACCGTTCCCGCCGCGGCCTCGATATTCGCGCTGGTTCGCGCCCTCGATGCCGAGGCTCCGGGCTTTGCCGCATTGGCCGAACGCCGCGCAGCGGTAGCCGTGAACGGGCAGGCGATTGCCGATTGGTCGATGCGGCTGAATGAGGGCGACGAAGTGCTTTTCGTGCCCAAGATTGCCGGGGGTTAGAGTTTATTCCGCTCGCATGGAACCGGCACCGGCCCGCTCCCCCGCCAGGGCCAGCGCGAGCGCGCCCAGCAGACCCGACTTGTCACCGAGACCGGGGCCGACGATTACTTCGCAAGGCTTGCCGGTGAAGTATCCGGCAGCGGATCTTTCCGCCTCAATGCGCACCTGATCGAGAAGACCGGGCGTGCCGGAAACCCCGCCGCCGAGCACGATGCGGGCGGGTTCCATGATCGCCATATAGGTGACCATCGCTTGCGCCAAATACCAGGAAATCATCGCTATTCCGTGATGGTCGGGGCCGAGCTCGGATAGCGACGCCCCCCACCGCGCCTGAATTGCCGGGCCGCTCGCCAGCCCCTCGAGGCAATCGCCGTGGAAGGGGCAGCTTCCGGGAAAGACCAAATCGTCAGGGTGACGAGGCAGGCGGATGTGACCCATTTCAGGGTGTGATAGTCCGTGCAGCAGGCGTCCGTCGCTGACGAATCCGCCGCCAATGCCAGTGCCTACGGTGAGATAGAGCAGCGATCCCAGACCCTTTCCCGCCCCCCATTTCGCCTCGGCCAGCGCTGCACCGTTGACATCGGTATCAATCGCTACAACCGCACCTAAGCGCTGCATAAAGGGTGCACAAAGGTCTGTACCGCTCCATCCGGGCTTGGGCGTGGAAGTAATATGGCCCCATGTCGGCGATGCCCGGTCCAGATCGAGCGGGCCGAACGATCCGATGCCGATCGTCTTGGCTTGCAAATTCTGCGCAGTGAACCAGTCAATCGCCGCGCCAATCGTCTCCTGGGGTGTGGTGGTCGGCACGCGGGTGCTGGCCGAAACTGTTCCTGCCTCATCGGCGATGCCGAGCACGAACTTCGTGCCCCCTGCCTCGATCAATCCGTATTGCGCCATGGACGCTATAGCGCCACGCTCGCGCTGCTGACGTCAAGCACAATCCGGAAGCGCGGCGCGGGCATGCCGCCAAAGTGCGCAAGGCTTTGGCAAATCCGGCGCGATCAAAGGTCAGCCCGACAAGGAACATGAACAGCCCGACGCCAAGCTGCGCGCCGACAGTGAGCACCTTTTTGCTGTCAGCCGGGAACAGCCCCGCCTCGAGCGCCGGGGCCAGTCAGCCCAGCACCGATGGTCCGAGCAGGACACCGGCTATCATTTCGCCCACGACCTGCGGCTGGAGCAAATACCGGTGCGCCGCCCAGCCCACCACGCGACACACGGCGATTATGCACGCCATCTCCAGGAAAAAGGCGATGCTGAGCTGGGCTGCGGTCATTGCCCCGCTATGCCTGCATGTGATCGCGGTCAGCAAGACCTGATAAACGTCGGAGGCTGCGCTCGTGATTGGTTTCCTGTTGCAATCAATATCAGGCGACCGGCCGCCACAGGTGGGATGCATTCCGCAGGGCCCCTTGGCATAAAGCTTCGGCTTGGATTCGCCATTGCGACGTGGTAAGCTTTCGGAATCAACCAACGGCAAATGCGGGCGTCCCGTGACCGTGGGATGATCGCATCCTCGTCTGCGGCACGATGGAAACGATGCTGATGACCGAAGCACAGGCAGGCGATCCGCCTGATATGTCGATAACCCTGCCGGTGCGGACGCTTGCAGAAGCGAACCTGCTCGCTCAGGCCATCGTCAACACCATCCCCGAGCCGTTTCTGGTGCTCGATGCCGACTTGCGCGTCCTCGAGGCGAGCCGTTCATTTTATGAAGTGTTCAAAGTCAAGCGCGAGACGACACAAGGCCGGATGCTCTACGCGCTGGGACAGGGCCAGTGGGACATTCCCGCTCTGCGACTGCTGCTTGAGACGATACTGCCCGAGCGCGCGGCGATGGACAACTTTGAAGTCGATCACGATTTCCCCGAAATCGGCCGGCGCGTGATGCTGCTCAACGCGCGCAAAGTGCTCTATGACGAGAGCGACACGATGGCGATTCTGCTCGCCTTTCGCGATGTGACCGAACGCCGCGCGATCGAACGCGAAAAGGAAGCCCTGCTTAAACGATCGGAAGAGTTGCGGCGACAGAACGACGTGTTGCTGCAGGAAATGAAGCACCGCGTCGCCAACAGCCTGCAGATCATCGCCAGTATCCTGTTGCTGAAGGCGCGATCGGTGAATTCGGACGAGACGAGCTTTCACCTGCGAGATGCGCACCAGCGGGTCATGTCGGTCGCCGCGGTCCAGCGCTATCTCGACATGACCGACGGCATCGACCAGATTGAAGTCGGAAATTACCTCACCAAACTGTGCGAGGGTCTGGGGTCGTCGATGATTAGCGCGGACCAGCCGGTCGAGATCAGGGTTGCGTCGGACAGCGGCATGATTCCATCTTCAAAGGCTGTCAGCCTGGGCCTGATCGTCACCGAACTGGTGATCAATGCGCTCAAACACGCCTTCCCGGACGCGCACCGGCACAGCCTGATCACGGTCAGTTA
>JANLOZ010000178.1:0-10764 GCA_031366845.1 Novosphingobium sp.
GCGAAAGCGCACCAGGATTTCCGGCAGAACCTGATAAAGCGCCGGACCGATGAAGCTGATGCGGACTTCTGGCGTTTCGGCGGCAGCGTTTTGCGCCATCTTTCGCGCCACATCGGCCTGCATAAGCGTGCGCCGAGCCTCGATCAGGAATACCGCGCCGGCCTCGCTCAATTCGACATTTCTCTTCGAGCGATTGAACAGGTTGACACCAAGGCTCAGTTCAAGGCGCCGGATTGCCTGGCTTAGGGGCGGTTGCGCCATGTTGAGCCGGTTTGCTGCTCGGCCGAAATGCAGTTCCTCGGCGACGGCGACGAATTGCCGCATCTGTCTCAGGTCCACTGCCAATCCTTTCCATGTGTTTAAGGCAAACCCATATCGCAGCGATATCAAGATAGCCATTCTCTATATCTCCGCGCTACAGCCCAATGCTGCACGGGTGCTACCTAGGGAGCTACCTAGCGGGCACTCGGCAAGAATGAGAGACCACTACGTAGCCTCCAAGAGATTGAATTTAGAGAACAATTTGGTGGACACTGTTGGGTTCGAACCAACGACCCGCTGATTAAGAGTCAGCTGCTCTACCAACTGAGCTAAGCGTCCACATCCGACTGGTCGGAATGTCCCGAATCTCGGGAAGAGGCCCCTATAGCGATTAGCGCAGCGGAAGGAAGGGGTTTTTTGATGCGCTTGCAACCGTCAGAGCACCATCAATCATGACAGCGAGCGCCTTCCCCTTTTTGACCAGCGTTCCACCCCCATTATCATGCCAATGCAGATCATAGTGGTCATCATCGATGATCCGCCGTGGCTGACGAACGGCAACGGTATGCCTACTACCGGAGCCAGCCCCATCACCATCGACAGGTTGATCGCTGCGTAGAAGAATATGGTGGAGGTCATCCCCGCGGCGAGCAATTGCGAGAACCTGTCCGGCGCGCGGCGGGCGGTGTTCATTCCCCAGCGCAGGATCAAACCAAAAACCAGCAGCACGAAGAAACCGCCGAGCAGTCCCCATTCCTCGGCCATTGTGGCGAAGGCGAAATCGGTGTGCGATTCCGGCAGGTAGGCGAGGTGGCTTTGCGATCCGTTGAGGAAGCCCTTGCCGAACATCCCGCCCGAACCAATGGCGATCGAACTCTGCAAGATGTGATATCCGGTGCCAAGCGGGTCCTTTGCCGGATCAAGGAACACGAACACCCGCTGGCGCTGGTAATCATGCAGAGCGAAGAAAAATGCCAGCGGTGCCGCAACCGCCGCAGCGGCAGCGCCGGTAACAAACCACCCGGTCGGCAACCCCGCCAGAAAGATCACCATCAGCGCGCCAAAACAGATAGCCATTCCGGTGCCCAGATCCGGCTGCAAGATCACCAGTCCAGCGGGGATGGCCAGCAGCCCGAGTGCCGGAAACAACATCTTCCAGCTTGCGGTCATCGAGGGAGGCAGATCGTCATAGAACCGTGCAAACACGAGCACGATAATTGGTTTCATCAGCTCGGAAGGCTGCAAGGTCATGAAGCCAAGATTAAGCCAGCGCTGGCTGCCGCCGCTGATCTTGCCCATCGCCTCGACCAGCAACAGGAGGACTAACACTATGCCATAGAGCGGATAGGCGATCAGCTTAACCTGATCACGCCGCACCGTTGAAAGCACCAGCGCCATGCCAAGAAACACGAAATAGCGCAGCACATGGCTCAAGGCCCAGGGCCTGAACGATCCACCCGCCGCCGAATAGAGCACCGCTGCGCCGAAGAATACCAGCGCAGTGAGCGGCACAATGATCCGCCATGGCTGGCGCGCAATCGGATCGGGGATGAGGTCCCTGATCTTCATTGCGGTGCAATCGCAGGGGTTGGTGCGGGCGAGGGCGAAGGAGCGCTTGCGGACGAGCGAGCCGGCGTAGCACCTTGCACGGGCTCTTCGGGCCGCACCGTCGTCACAACCGCGCTGGGGTTTTCCACCTGGGCGGAAACATTCTCAGCGGTGCTGATCGCGGTTTTCACAGCTTCGTCATCGCCGACCTTCGGCGCCGTTGTTCCGTACTCTGCGACGTAAGCCTTGTACCGCGCGTCCATCCGCTGGCTGGGCGTGCCGCCCCAGTTCTTTTCCATCGCCAGCAGGCTGTCCCAGGCTTTGCCCGGATCGAACAGATAGGTCATCACGTCCTTGGCAATCGGGGCTGCAGCGCGCGCGCCGAATGTGCCATGTTCGACCACCACCGACATCGCATAACGCGGCGCTTCGGTGGGCGCATAGCAGACAAACAGCGAGTGATCGCGAGACTTCCAGTCCCCGCCGCCGCCGCGCGCGACAAGGGCGCGTACCTGCGCGGTGCCGGTTTTGCCGGCCATGCGGATGTCGCCGATCTGCAATTTGCTCGCCGTGGCCGTTCCCGAACCGTTGACCACATTGAACATGCCATCATGTGCCACCCGCAACTGATCGGCAGTGAACGGCAGAGCAGCTGCGCTTGCCGCCGCCTGACCGTGCATCAGCGAGGGCAAGAGATTGCGCCCGCTGGCAATGCGCGAAGTCATCACAGCGAGCTGAAGCGGCGATACCGAAACGTAGCCCTGACCGATCGAGGCGTTGAGCGAATCCGCCACAGTCCAGGCCTGTTTGTAGTGGCGCATTTTCCACGCGGCATCTGGCACGGTGCCATAGCGCTGCGCCGCACCGGGCAGATCAAATTGCTGGCCAAGCCCTAGCTGGCGGGCGACTGGCGCGATGGCATCATAGCCAACACGGTGCGCCATGGTCCAGAAGTAGGTGTTGCAACTGTGCTCTATCGCCAGGCGCATATTCATCAAACCGTGGACGGCGTCGCAGCGGAAATACCGGTTGCCGGACTGGTAGCCGCCAGGGCAATTTATCCGTTCTTCGGGCGAGACATCAGCAATCTGCAAAGCCAGACTGGCCATCGGCTTCATCGTCGATCCGGGGGGATAAAGTCCGCGCAGTGCCTTGTTGAGCAACGGGATATGATCATCTTCGTTAAGCATCTTCCATTGCAGCCGGCCGATGCCGCCGGCAAAGGCGTTGGGATCAAAGGCCGGCATCGACACGAGCGCGAGGATGCCGCCGGTCACGCAGTCGATCACGGTGACTGCAGCCGATTCCAGTCCGATGCGCCGTGCGGCAAAGTCCTGCAGGCCGCCGTCGATAGTCAGCTGAATGGGTTTACCGGGAATATCCTCGCGCATCGAAAGATCACGCACCACTCGGCCGCTCGCGGTAACCTCGGTACGGCGAGCGCCGGGTTCACCGCGCAGCGTGGTTTCGAAATGCTTCTCGAGACCATCCTTGCCAATCTTGTAGCCTGGCGTGACCAGAAGCGGATTCTTGTCCATTTCATAGTCCTTGGCCGATGCCGGGCCGACATAACCGATCAGGTGCGCCACGGCGGGGCCGGTGGGGTAATCGCGCTTGAAACCGTGCTGCGGGATCACCCCCGGCATATCGGGCAGGCGGACGCTGACAGCGGCGAACTGGTCGGTGCTAAGCCCGCTCTTGACTTCGACCGGCTGCGATCCGCGCGTCTTTTCGATCTTGTCCCGAAGGTCCTGCAGCTCGACCGGCGAAAAGCTGAGCAGATTGCCGAGCTGGGTCACCGTAGCATCAGCATCAATCATCCGTTCAGGGATCAGGTCCACGCGGTATTCAGTCCGGTTCGAGGCCAGCGTTTGGCCAAAGCGATCAAGGATCAGCCCGCGTCGCGGTGGGATCAGGCTGAGATTTACCCGGTTGCTCTCCGACAGCATCGTGTATTTCGAATTCTCGAACACGGCGATCCACGTCATCCGGCCCGCAAGGATCAGGCCCAGTCCGCCTTGCACAGCGCCGATCAGCATCGCCCGCCGGTCAAAACTGTTAGTCAGCTGGCCGCTGGTGATATGTTTGCCGGTCGTCTGGCTGAAGCGTTCGCGCAAGGCCTTCAGCATCAGACAAAGGCCCTGAACCGCGCCAGGCGGGCGCGATCGAGCATGCCAACCAGCCTGCCTGCAAGCGGAAAGATCAGAACCGCGAACACCACTTGTGGCAGGATCTGCGCGCGCATCACGTGGCCACCGCCAGCGTTGGCCAGTCCCAAAGCTGACAGCAAGTACAGCACGATGATCGCAGCGGCCATCACCCAGTCAACGATGAAGCTGCGCCAGGGAAATCCCAGTTCGACGGCCTCCATCACCATCATTGTCGAAGACCAAAGCAAAACCGCTGAGCCGAATGGCTGGCCAGAAAACAGGTCATCAAACAGCCCGAGCGGCAGACCTGCCCAGACCGGAAGCAGTCCTGGTCGCAGCTGCCGCCACGAAATCAGCAGCAAGAAGCCAATCGGCGGGAGCAGCGTTGCCGAGGCGATAAAAAGCCAACCCGGAACCAGCGTGCCCAGCATGATGCTGAGCCAGGGCAGGGCATAGGCCAGCACCGGCGACTGGCCGCGATTAATCCCTTGAGCATAGGCGCTATGGTGGAGATCTGGTGGCCGACTTGCCATCACGGTTTTCCGGGCTTGATCGGCTTGGCGGAGGCAGGTGGCTCTATATCCACAGCAGGAATTCCCACAGATGCAGAAAACGGCTGGTCAACCAGAACAAATTCGCTCGTCGAAGGATCGCTGAGCACTTTGGCAAATGCGCCGTCGCGCGTAAGCTCGGTGACAACGGCAACGCCAATTCCCGGATGATAGAGCCCACCCGAACCAGAGGTGACCATAACATCGCCCGGTTGCAATGGGTTGGGGCCGAGATTGATCAGTTTCAGAACCAGTCTGCCATCGCCGTTACCCTGTGCGAAAGCATCGACCCCGTCGCGGGCCCGGCGAACGGGCACCAGCGATTCTCCATCGGTAACCAGCAGAATCCGCGCGGTTTTGGCCGATACTTCGAGCACGCGTCCCACCAGCCCCAGAGCCGATCGCACCGGCATGCCGACTGCGACGCCGACATTGGCCCCAACCGAAAGCGTCGCGAACCGCCGCGAGCTTCCAGGCGTCGAGGCGATCAGCCGCGCGGTTGCGACCGGCTGGACAACTTCCCGAGGAATTCCGAGCAGCGCTTTCAGCCGTGCATTTTCAGCACGCAAGTCTTCAGCCTCAGCCAGCCGAACCCGAGCGACTTCGATTTCCTTTTGCATACGTGCATTGCGCGCACCCGAGGTAAAAAACCCGCCAATCGCCGAAAACACGCTGCGCCCGTCATCGCGTCCGACAGCAACCGCCCGTGCAATCGGCGCGGCGGCATCTGCAGCGACCCCGCGGGCGTCGGAAAATGCGTCATGGCTTTTGAGCGAAACAATCACCAGCACTGCGCCAAGCAGCAAGCCGACGATCCCGGCGATATAGCCGTAGAACACATTGAACTGCGCCCGTTTTGAAAACCCCGAGCGCCGATTGTTCGGCGGCGGCATGCGCCTGTTCTCCTGTTCCGGTGGCCAGTGCAGCCCAAACTGCTAAAGGACGAACCGGGTTATGGTCGTGCCTCAGGCAGTCATCAAGACGCCGCGATAGATCGGATCTTCCATCGCGCGGCCAGTACCCAGCGCGACGCATGACAGCGGATCTTCAGCAACGCTGACGGGCAGCCCGGTTTCTTCGCGCAGGCACTCGTCGAGCCCTTTGATCAGCGCGCCGCCACCTGTGAGCACGATACCCTGATCGACAATGTCCGCAGCAAGTTCTGGCGCAGTATGCTCAAGCGCGATGCGCACGCCTTCGATAATCGCACCGATCGGCTCGGACAGAGCCTCAGCAATGTTCGCCTGATTGATTGTGATTTCCTTGGGCACACCGTTGACCAGATCGCGGCCCTTGATGTGGATCGTTTCGCCGATCCCGTCGGCCGGCTTCATCGCGATGCCGTAGTCTTTCTTGATCCGTTCAGCCGTCGATTCACCGATCAGCAGGTTGTGGTGGCGGCGCACATAGGAAACGATCGCTTCGTCCATCTTGTCGCCGCCAACGCGCACTGATGTTGTGTAGGCAAGGCCGCGCAAGGAAAGCACGGCAACTTCGGTCGTGCCGCCGCCGATATCGACCACCATCGAACCCACCGGCTCGGTAACCGGCATATCTGCACCAATCGCTGCGGCCATCGGCTCAAGGATCAGAAACACTTCGCTGGCGCCGGCATTCGAAGCAGCATCGCGGATCGCTCGGCGCTCAACCGAGGTCGAGCCCGAAGGCACGCAGATGACAATTTCCTGGCGCCGAAACACATTACGCCCGCCGTGAACCTTGCGGATGAAGTGCTTGATCATATATTCAGCGACTTCGATGTCGGCGATCACGCCATCGCGCAAGGGACGGATCGCTTCGATCGAGCCGGGGGTCTTGCCCATCATCATCTTGGCTTCGTCGCCCACGGCCTTGACCTTCTTGACGCCGTTGATCGTTTCGATGGCCACAACCGACGGTTCGTTAAGGACAATTCCGCGATCCTGAACATAGACCAGCGTATTGGCCGTTCCGAGATCGATAGCCATGTTTTGCGAACCGAATTTGAAGAATCGCGACAAGAAGGAAGCCATTTTTGAATCCGTAATAATTACAAAGCGTTATCCGCAATACCTGCGGGTGCGGAACGCCGAGTGTTGTGCAGGGACGGCGGTCCATTAGACTATGCTTTGGGGAAAGGCCAAAAATTTGTCGAATTGCGCCCGGAAAACCGCTCTGTCCGGCTCGATATGATGGCATTTCATCGTGATTGTGGATCGACTGGCGCGAAAACGGCAACGACCTGCTTCGGCGCCGTATCTGTTTCAGTTTTTCCGAAACAGAGTTTATGCAAATGACATGCCGCAAATTCGCCGCCTGCCTGACGATCTGGTTAACCGCATTGCTGCCGGTGAGGTGGTCGAACGCCCGGCTGCAGCACTCAAGGAACTGGTCGAGAATGCCATCGATGCAGGATCGATTTCGATAGCCGTGCGGCTCTCAGAAGGCGGTCTCGCTCTGATCGAAGTGACCGACGATGGCTGCGGCATGACGGGCGACGATATGGCGCTGGCGCTCGAACGCCATGCTACTTCGAAGCTACCAGACGAAGATATCGAACTGGTTGCCACGCTGGGGTTTCGCGGTGAGGCTCTGCCATCGATTGCCAGCGTCGCACGATTGACGCTGGAAAGCCGGGTGCGCGGCGCGGCATCGGGGTGGAGGCGCGTGGTCGATCACGGTGCACTTGCCGAGGAAGGCCCCGCAGCCTTGCCGCCCGGCACACGCATCCGGGTTGAAAACCTGTTCGCCAAGGTGCCTGCGCGGCGCAAATTCTTGCGTTCGGCGCGCAGCGAATACGCCGCCTGCCTCGATGTCGTGCGCCGCCTCGCCATGGCGCGCCCCGAGCTTGGCTTTACGCTCGAACATGATGGCAGGCGGGTGATCGCTGCCCAGCCGGGTGAAGGCCTCGCCGAGCGTGTCGGCCGACTGATCGCGCGAGAACTGGCGGACAACGGAGTCCCGGTGGATATTGAACGAGGGCCGATGCGGCTGACCGGGGTGGCCGGACTGCCGACCTTTAATCGCGGCGTTGGCGATCACCAGTACCTGTTCGTCAATGGCCGCCCGGTGAAAGACCGCTTGCTGATCGGCGCGGTGCGCGGTGCCTATTCAGACATGCTCGCGCGTGATCGTCATGCCGTACTGGCGCTGTTCCTCGATCTGCCGCCAACCGATGTCGATGTGAACGTCCACCCGGCGAAAACCGAAGTGCGATTCCGCGATCCGGCATTTGTGCGCGGGTTCATCGTCAGCGGACTGCGTCATGCGCTGGATACAGGTGACCGGCGCAGCGCTCAGGGCCCTGTAGCCTCGGCAATGGCGCAGTGGCAGGTTGAACCAATTGCGCCGCCCGGGCAGGCATCGCTCGGATCGCTGTTCGCCCGTGAATACGGCGCGCAAGGATCGCGCGTCAGAGACGCCGGGCAGGCATGGCGCGGATATGAACAGGCCCTGCTTGCCGAGCCTGCTGGCCGGGCTGAAGCAAGTGAACCGGTCACTGCCGAGGCCATCAGCTATCCGCTCGGCGTGGCGCGGGGGCAAGTGGCGGAAACCTACATCGTCGCCGAGGCCGCTGACGGACTGGTGATCGTCGATCAGCACGCCGCGCATGAGCGGCTGGTGATGGAACGCCTCCGCGCGGCTGGGGCAAGCGATGCACTGGCGGCCAGTCAGGCGCTGCTGCTGCCCGAAGTGGTCGAACTTGATGAACCCGCCTGTGACCGGCTGGAGGACCGCTCCGCCCAGCTCGCCGCGCTCGGCCTCGTTATCGAACGCTTTGGGCCCGCAGCCATGCTCGTCCGCGCTGTGCCGGCCCCGCTGGCCTCAGGCGATGTCCATGCTTTGGTCCGCGATATTGCCGATGACCTTGCGGCAAACGGCGATGCTCTTTTGCTCGGTGAACGCCTCGATCATGTGCTGGCGACAATGGCGTGCCACGGATCCGTGCGGGCAGGGCGGGTACTTTCCGTGCCCGAAATGAACGCCCTGCTGCGCGAAATGGAACGCACGCCGCGTTCAGGCCAGTGCAACCATGGACGGCCAACCTGGGTAAAATTGGCGCTCGCCGATGTCGAAAAGCTGTTCGGGAGACGATAACACGGATCGCGCTGACGCTGTGCGGTGACCTAAGGACAGGGGAATGCGCAGCACATCCGCGTAATTCTAAACGCCGCGCACCTTGACAAAGGCGATGGCGACATAGGACATCACCGGTTCGCCACTCTGGTTGAAAGTCGTCAGTCGCGTTTTGAAAATACCCCTGTCGGGCTTTGATTGGCTAACCCGCTTCTCCAGAATTTCCCGCGTGCAGGTTAGCGTGTCACCGGGATAGACCGGCCGCAGAAAGCGCAGTTCTTCCATCCCGGGTGAGCCCAGGCCCTGATGGCCTTGCCCCTCCTGATTGGCGACGATCATCGACATCGACATCGCCGCTGTGTGCCAGCCGCTCGCGGCGATCTTGCCGAAATGGGTCTTGGCCGCCGCCTCGTCGCTAAGGTGGAACGGCTGCGGATCATATTTGCCCGCAAATTCGAGCACCTCGTCGCGCGTCACGGCATAGCTGCCGAAACGCGCGACTGCGCCAACTTCGATGTCTTCGTAGAATTCCATTCCTGCGCCCTATTGCCCCAAGGCCAACTTCGCAAACAGCGAATATTGCATCGGATGTTTGCCATAAGCACCATCGAGTGCAGCGGGTTTGGCATAGACCGCTGCCGAACCACCCAGCGCCAGTTCAATCGGCCGCCTTGGCATATTGCGCGGAGACATGGCCGTGAACCATCAGCATCCCGTTACCAGCCATGATGTGCATGCCGTGCACCGCGCCTTGCGAACCGCCGTCACCGATGGCGCGAACTTAGGTTGCGAGATTGCAACTTAGCCTTCAAACATTGAACTTGAAGTGCAGCACGTCGCCATCGTGGATCTGATATTCCTTGCCTTCCTGGCGCAGCTTTCCGGCTTCCTTCGCGCCGCTTTCACCGCCGAGCGCCACATAGTCATCATAGGCTATTGTCTCAGCCCGGATGAACCCGCGCTGCATGTCTGAATGGATTTCTCCCGCAGCATCGGGTGCCTTTGCGCCTTGGTGCACCGTCCATGCCCGCGCTTCCTTGGGGCCGACGGTGAAGAAGGTCAGCAGGTGAAGCAGATCGTAGCCCGAGCGGATAATCCGCGCCAGGCCGGTTTCATGCAGCCCCATCTCCTCAAGGAAGACCATGCGGTCCGCCATGTCCATCGACACCAACTCGCTTTCAATCGCGGCGGAAACGATGACTGCGTTGGCTCCTTCAGCCTTGGCCTTGGCGAACACCTTGGCGGAAAAGTCGTTGCCATTGGCCGCCGATTCCTCATCGACATTGCAAACGTAAAGCACCGGCTTGGCGGTGAGCAACTGCGCCTGAGCGAACACCCGCGCCTCTTCCTCGTCTTTCGGCACGGTCAGCCGCGCAGGCTTGCCCTCGCGCAGCAATTCGAGCGCTTGTCCGAGCACGGCAGCAATGATCTTCGATTCCTTGTCACCCTGCGCCGACTTTTTCACCGCGGCCGGAACGCGCTTTTCCAGGCTTTCAAGATCGGATAGCATCAGTTCGGTCTCAACCGTTTCGGCATCGGACACCGGATCGATCTTGTTATCGACATGCTGGATGTCGTCGTTCTCAAAGCAGCGTAGCACGTGGACGATGGCGTCAACCTCGCGGATATTGCCAAGGAACTGGTTGCCGAGGCCCTCGCCCTTCGAGGCCCCGCGCACGAGGCCGGCGATGTCAACAAACCCCAGCTGGGTCGGGATAATTTTCTGGCTGTTGGCGATCCTGGCGAGCGTATCAAGCCGCGCATCGGGCACGCCAACATTGCCGACATTGGGCTCTATCGTGCAAAACGGATAGTTCGCCGCCTGCGCCGCCTGCGTTTCCGTCAGCGCATTGAACAGCGTGGACTTGCCCACGTTTGGCAGCCCGACGATACCGCATTTGAAACCCATTATACGCTCCGCAACAAACAAGAGCGAGGGCCCATAGCGGGCAGGGGCGGCGCTGACCAGTTCCCTGTTGCAGGAATGCGGTTGACTTCGCTCGGCCGCCGGCTGCTTATGTCCACTCAGCTGATCACGAAATTCGAGGATGGCAACAATGGGGGTTTTAGGTTTCGGCGGCTTCTTCTTCCGTTCACCCGATCCCGATGCGGCGAGCGCCTGGTACCGCGAACATCTGAATGTCGGCGGCGGGTGCAGCGGGACCGCTGAACCCGCGCCGGATAAATGGTCATGGATG
>JANLOZ010000219.1:0-2636 GCA_031366845.1 Novosphingobium sp.
AATTCCTCTGAAGCTCTTTTTCAGCCCTTAGATTGCGGCACCCATTCGCGCAACAAATGCGCTCGTCTCGGCTATGTAACAGAGTGTCGCAAAGTGAATGCAATCGTTTCCAAAATTTGGCGATACGCAACGCCAACGGCCCGGGCATCGTTGCCTTCGTACCGGGCCAACCTGCAAGACCGGCATGCGTACGCCGGGCCTTTCGGGTCGCTTCCCGCCTCCGGACCCCAATTCCGGAGGCGGGAGTTTTTGTTTGTGCGAGATACTGATTTAGCAAGGTTGACTCAGGAACGGGCCGGTGCCGCATCTACTTTAGTGAATCAATTGCAACCTTTTCAGGCCGCGTCCCCCGCCGCATCGAGCTCATAAGCTGTGTGCAGAACCCGCACCGCGAGCTCGGTTTCATCCTCGTCGATCAGCACCGAAACCTTGATCTCGCTGGTCGAAATCGCCAAGATGTTGATCCCGCGATCGGCGAGGCTGCGGAACATCGTGCTGGCAACGCCCGCGTGGCTCTTCATGCCCACCCCGACGACGCTGATCTTCGCAACCTTGCTGTCGCTGATCATCCGGTAATAGCCGATTGCTTCCTTCTGCGCCTCGATCAGCGTCTGCGTGCGTGCGAGATCTGCACCGGGGACGGTGAAGGTCACGTCGGTCTCGCCCTGTTCCTTGGCGACATTCTGGATAATCATATCGACGTTGATACTCGCGGCGGCGAGCGGCGAGAAGATCGCCGCCACCGCGCCAGGTCGGTCCGCTATGCGGGTGAGCGTGATCTTGGCTTCGTTCTTGTCGGCAGCGATGCCGGTGATCAGCTGGCGTTCCACTTGCTGGTTCTCCTGAATTTTTGCGAGTTCTTCGTCGCTGACGATCATTGTGCCGGGGATGGTATCGGCTGCCGGGGCATCATCATCGATGAATGACGACAGCACCTGTACCCGCACGCGCTCTTTCATCGCGAGGCCCACCGAGCGGGTTTGCAGCACCTTCGATCCAACCGATGCGAGCTCGAGCATTTCCTCATAGGTGACGTAAGCCAGCTTGCGCGCCTTGGCGACGATGCGCGGGTCGGTGGTGTAAACCCCGTCCACATCGGTGTAGATATCGCAGCGATCGGCTTTCAACGCCGCTGCCACCGCCACCGCCGAAGTGTCTGATCCGCCGCGCCCCAGAGTGGTCACGCGTCCTTGCGGCGAAAGCCCCTGAAATCCGGGGATCACGGCGATTTCGCCCGCGGCCAGCGATGCCAGCATGGCAGCGGAATCAATGCCCTCAATCCGCGCCTTGGCGTGTGAATCACTGGTCATAATCGGCAATTGCCAGCCGAGCCACGAACGCGCCTTGGCCCCCAGCGCCTGCAAATGCATCGCCAGCAACCCGGCGGTTACCTGCTCGCCGGCAGCGACGACCACGTCATATTCGGCCGGATCATAAAGCGGATCGGCCTCGCGGCAGAAATTGACCAGCCGGTCGGTTTCACCCGACATCGCTGAAACGACCACGGCAACCTCGTGCCCCGCCGCCTGCTGGCGGTGGACAATCCGGGCGACGCGGCGGATGCGTTCGGTCCCCGCCATCGACGTGCCGCCGAATTTCATTACGATGCGGGCCAAGTGCCGCTCCTTGATAATCAGCCGAAACCAAAGATTTTTGCGCGCGCAGGCCTTGCCCCGGGCGGCGTGGGCGCTTTACGGAGGGCGGATGGCTAATGCAACCACGATCAGGCCCGGTGAGGCCGCGCATTTCGGCAAGCTGGCTGCGGACTGGTGGGATCCCAAGGGTTCCTCCGCGATGCTGCACAAGCTTGGCCCGGTGCGGCTGGGGTTCTTGCGAGCGGCAATTGACGCGCATTGGGGCGGGGATCCACGCGCTGTGCGGCCACTCGCCGCAAAGCGCGCGCTCGATGTCGGCTGCGGGGCTGGCTTGCTGTGCGAGCCTTTGGCGCGGCTTGGCGCGGCTGTGACGGGTGTCGATGCTGCGGACGAGAATATCGCGGTGGCCCTGGCCCATGCGGCGGGAAGTGGTTTGGAAATTGATTACCGGAGCGGTGATCTGGCTGGTCTGAACCTGTCGGGCTACAACCTCGTCACCGCGCTGGAAGTGATCGAGCACGTTGCCGACAAACCCGCCTTCATCGCCGCGCTCGCCGCAGCACTGGCGCCCGGCGGACTGATGATCCTGTCCTGCCCCAACCGCACCCCGCAATCAAAGCTGCTGCTGGTTGAAGGCGCCGAACGCCTTGGAATGATCCCGCGCGGTACGCACCATTGGAATGATTTTATCACGCCTGACGAACTGGCCGATCTGCTCAGCCAAGCCGGGCTGAACATGCACCCGCCAAAGGGCATCGCATGGTCACCGATGAAGGGGCTGCACCTGTCCGATGATCTGGCGCTGAACTATATCGTCACCGCTAGCGCCGCCTGATTTCTACTTCGGCGACATCGCGAAAATCGCCCAGGCGAGCAGCGTTGATGCGACGAACATCGGCCACGACCAATAGAAGCCGAAGCCGGCGATGTACTGGTGGAAAATGTAAAGATAGCCACTTTTGAAGTGGTTGCTGCCGAGAATCGCGGTGACAATCAGCGTCAGGATCGTCCCCGGTATCAGTCCCTTGAAGAAATCCATCG
>JANLOZ010000226.1:0-20212 GCA_031366845.1 Novosphingobium sp.
AGCCCCTCGGACTGCGTTGCATCGCTGGCACGGGTTCCCGACCCGCACTGCGCGACGCGCCTTGCCGAGGAGCTTCCTGAGGCAATCAGGGTGGATCAGATATACCGCACGCCGCTCTAAGGCGCCAGCCTGGATGGAAGCACAGCGGCTTGACGTCAGACGCGCTCCAGCAGCAGCGAGATGCCCTGGCCTACACCGACGCACATTGTGATCAGCGCATAGCGTCCGCCGTTCCGGGTCAATTCCTCGGTTGCGGTCATGGCCAGGCGCGCACCTGACATTCCCAGCGGATGGCCCAGGGCAATGGCCCCGCCGTTTGGATTCACCCGCGGATCGTCATCGCAGATTCCCAGCTGACGCAGGACTGCAAGGCCCTGCGCCGCGAAGGCTTCGTTGAGCTCGATGGTGGCAAGGTCGCCAATCGTCAGGCCGTGGCGCTCAAGCAGCTTTTTCGTCGCAGGGGCAGGACCGATTCCCATGATTCGTGGCGGAACGCCGGCGCTGGCCATTCCGAGAATTCGTGCCCGAGGGATCAGCCCGTTCTGTCTGGCTGCATCCTCTGATGCAATGATCAGAGCCGCCGCCCCATCATTTACACCGCTGGCATTGCCTGCTGTCACCGTGCCTCCCGCTCGCACGACCGGCTTCAATACAGCAAGCGCTTCAAGCGTGATGCGGCGTGGATGCTCGTCCCGCTCAACCAGAACAGGGCTACCCTTGCGTTGGGGGATTGAAACCGGTGCGATTTCTGCCGCCAGGCGTCCGCTTTCCTGCGCAAGCGCAGCACGTTCCTGGCTGCGCAGGGCAAAGGCGTCCTGATCCTCGCGCGATATCGCAAATTCCTCGGCCACGTTCTCGGCGGTTTCCGGCATTGAATCGACGCCGAAGGCAGCCCGCATTGCCGGGTTGACGAAGCGCCAGCCAATTGTCGTGTCGTGGATTTCTGCATTTCGGGAGAACGCAGTCTCGGCCTTGGGCATGACGAAAGGAGCGCGGCTCATGCTTTCGACCCCGCCCGCGATCATCAGACCTGCATCTCCCGAACGGATCGCTCGTGCTGCTGTCCCGACCGCATCGAGGCCGGACCCGCAAAGCCGGTTGATCGTGGAGCCGGCTATTTCCTGCGGCAAGCCGGCCAGCAGCGCTGCCATCCTGGCGATATTGCGGTTGTCCTCCCCTGCCTGATTGGCACAACCCATGATGACATCATCGACATCGCCCCAATCGACCCCTGGGTTGCGCTGGACCAGCGCACGCAGGACATGCGCGGCAAGGTCGTCGGGCCTGACCTGGGCGAGTGCTCCGCCAAATCGACCGATTGGCGTGCGGATTGCGTCACAGATGAAGGCTTCGGTCATGTAAGGATACTTTCGATCCGGGGTTTGCTCTGCATTATAATGCATTTTCAGGGTCAGAATCGCGCGTACGATGCAAGCGGAGAGAATTCAGCAATGTCAGGCAACGTCGCGCGCCGCAATGCTGAAGCATCAGTGGTGACTCGTGGAGAAGCGCTGGACCTGGGTCGCGCGCTGTCCGCCGGGGCATTTTATGCTCCGACCTTGCTGCGCTGCGAAAGCCCAGGCAGTGCCGAGGCGCTCGCCAATGCGGGCAAGGGTTCACTTGTCATGTCGATCTTCAGCCATGATCCGGCTTTTATATCAGGCCTTGTCTCGGGCGGTTCCATCTTCCATGGTCGCATGATGATCGTCGACCGTGACAGCGCCGCCGATGCCACTGGCCATGGCGCCGCCTTGCCGGCCTCACCGGCGACACTCGACTTGCTGGCGGGAATCTGAGATATGACCGATGTCGCGTCCTGGCATGTCGCAGACGACATTGCCGTCCTGACCTTCGACAACCCCCCGGTGAATGCCATTTCCACCAGCGTCCGGGCGGCGCTGGTCGAAGGGGTCGACCGGGCCAGCCAAGACCCCGATGTCAAGGCGCTGGTGATTGCCTGTGCAGGACGGACTTTCTTTGCAGGTGCTGATCTCAAGGAATTCGGCAAGCCCGCGGTCCTGCCCTTCCTCACCGAAGTGGTGGACACGATTGAGGCTTCGACCAAACCCGTCATTGCGGCAATCCATGGCACCGCACTGGGCGGCGGACTGGAAATCGCGATGGCGTGTCATTACCGGGTGGCCGTACCCTCAGCCAGGCTTGGCTTGCCCGAGGTCAAGCTGGCCTTGATGCCTGGCGCGCGCGGCACGCAGCACCTGCCGCGTCTGGTCGGTGTCGAACGCGCGCTTGAAATTATTGCCCTTGGTGAGCCGGTAACCGCATCAGCGGCCAAAGATATGGGGCTGATCGACAAGCTGGCAGAGGGTGATCTGCTGGCTGAAGCCGTCGCTTTTGCCCGGCGCGTATCCGGGTCTCCGCCACGCCGGACGCGTGACCTGATCGCCCAGCCCGTGCCCGAAACGGTTTATGCGGACTTTGCCGCCAAACATGCCCGCAAGTTTCGCGGTTTCGATGCCCCACCGGCGATCATCGCTTCGATCCGGGCGGCCACAGAGCTTCGCTTTGAGGAAGGCGCGAAGCGCGAGCGGGAGATTTTCCTCAAGTTGCGCGAAGGCCCGCAGAACCAGGCCATGCGCCATGTGTTCTTCGCCGAGCGCGAGGCGGCCAAGGTTCCCGGTCTGGATGGCATTGCGCCACGCACGATTGAAACTGCGGGCGTGATCGGTGCCGGCACGATGGGCAGTGGCATCACTATAGCCTTGCTGAGCGCGGGTCTGCCGGTGACTATCTTCGAACGCGACGGTCAGGCGCTGGATCGGGGTGTGGAAAAGATCCGCACAACGCTGGAGGGCAATGTCCGCGCCGGGCGCCTGGCGCGTGACAAGGCCGATGCGGCGCTGGCGTCTTTGCAGCCGGTGCTTGCCATGGATGCGCTTGCCAATTGCGATCTGGTTATCGAAGCGGCGTTTGAAACTATGGAGGTCAAGCAGGCGATCTTCGCCGATCTTGACCGGTTGATGAAACAAGGTGCGGTGCTGGCGACCAACACATCGTACCTCGATGTCGATGCGATAGCGGCGATGACTGCCCGTCCGCAGAATGTCGTCGGACTGCATTTCTTCTCACCAGCCAACATCATGAAGCTGCTGGAGATCGTTCGCGGCAAGGCGACCGCGCCAGACGTTCTTGCCACTGCTTTGGCCCTCGCCAAGCGCATCGGCAAAGTGCCAGTGGTGTCGGGCAATGCCTATGGCTTCATTGGCAATCGCATGCTGGCGGTGCGCCGCCGCGAAGCGGAAAGCATGGTGGTCGAGGGAGCTTCAGCGGGGCAGGTCGATCAGGTTCTCGAGAACTTCGGATTCCCGATGGGACCGTTCCGCATGGCCGATCTGGCCGGGCTCGACCTTGGCTGGTCGGCGGAAAGCTCGACCGGCTCGACGATCCGCGAACGCCTGTGCGAGGCCGGACGGCGCGGACAGAAGACAAAGGCGGGATTTTACGACTACGACGAAGCTAACAATCCTCAGCTTTCGGCATTTGCCGAAGCCATCATCGCCAGTTTCGCGCGAGGCAACGGCATTTCCCGCCGAAGCTTCAATGACGCCGAAATCCTCGATCGTTTGCTCTGGCCGATGGTCGATGAAGGTGCGCGGCTACTCGATGAAGGAATCGCGCTGCGGGCCTCGGATATCGATACGGTCTGGATTAATGGCTATGGCTGGCCGGTATGGACTGGCGGGCCGATGTTTCATGCGAGGCAAACCGGCACAGAGGAGGTGTGCAGACGTCTCGAAAACCTCGGGATCGCTCCCTCCGATGGGTTGCGAAAGCTTTAGCAATGGCATTCACGAAAGCTGACACTACCGAACCAGTGATCCGTATCGCGACGACCCCGGCCCGTTCGAATCGCCCACCTTTCCGCGCCGTTGAGATGACAAAACCAGAAAGCACCGCATGATGGCAGATACATCATCGCCGCAGTCCGATCAGCCCCGGCGCAGCAAGAATCGGGGATGGCTGATCCTTACCTTCGAGCGCGCCTGCAATGGACGCAGGGTCAAAGCGGCAAGCCTACGTAATTTTCCGCGATGCTCGTTCGGGCGGCCGCGCTGGAAGCGATGTAGTCAAGCTCGGCAATCTGCATGGCGCGTTCGAACGGTCCGTCATCGGGAAACCGGTGCATCCGCTTGGTCAGCGACCAGCTGAAGCGCTCGGATTTCCATACGCGGGCCAATGCCTTTGCCGAATAGCCGCCGATGGCGTCGGCATCGTTGTGCCTGAACCAGCGCGTAAGTGCCTCACAGGCATAATGCACGTCGCTGGCGGCCAGATTGAGTCCCTTGGCCCCGGTCGGCGGCACGATGTGCGCCGCATCGCCGCATAGCAGCAAGCCGCCATGACGCATGGGCTCGAACACGTATGAGCGAAGCGGTGCGATCGACTTTTCCAGCGCCGGCCCGCGCGTAATGTTCGCCGCTGCTTCAGAGCCGAGACGGATGGAGAGTTCATCCCACAACTGCGCGTCGCTCCAGTCCTCGACCCGGTCGGTGAGCGGAACGTCTATGTAATAGCGACTGCGCGTATTGCTGCGCATCGATGCCAGCGCGAAGCCGCGTTCGTGATTGGCATAGATCAGTTCGTGATTGCAGGGCGGAACATCCGCCAGGATCCCCAGCCAGCCGAAAGGATAGACCCGTTCGAATTCGCGTGCGACATTTGCTGGAACCGCTTTCCGGCTGGGACCAAGGAAGCCATCGCAGCCGACGATAAACCGCGTCTCTACCCGTTGCTCCACGCCATCGCTGGTAAAGGTTATCGCCGGGCGTTCGCTCGCGATGTCGTGCAGTGCCACGCCCCCGGCCGAGTAGATCACCTGAAGGCCTCTTTCGGGCGCCGCATCCATCAGGTCGCGGGTGATCTCGGTCTGACCGTAAACGACGACGGTCTTGCCGGTCAGGTTTGCGACGTCGATACGGATCAGTCGTTCACCATCGGCCAGGTTGAAACCCTCTTCGACCAGCCCTTCGGCTTTGAGACGCGTGTCCAGCCCCAGCCGCTCCCTCAAGCCGACAGTGACCTGTTCGAGCACGCCAGCGCGAACGCGGGAGAGAACATGTTCGCCGGTCTGGCGTTCGATCACGAGGCAATTAATACCCTCGGCCCGCAGCAGGTGACCAAGCAGCAAGCCTGCCGGACCAGCACCGATAATGGCAAACTGCGTTTTCATAACCACACCTCCCGGGCTGTGTCGGTTGGCTCAATCGCGTTGTCTGTCAGGGTCGCAGGCACCCAGGCCGGGCTTGAAAGTCTTGTCGGCGATGAACTGCCGGGTAGCCTCCTTGCGCCCATCGTTGGCGAAATAGTTGGCGGCTTCCTGCGTGCGGACGAGGTAGTCCATCGAATTGTCGAAGGTCATCTCGCGCAGACGGCGGATCGCCCATTTGGTGCCGCGCAGGGCCTGCGGGTTCTTGCCGAGCAGCACTGTAGCGATCTCGGTAACGCGCTCCTTCAGCTTGCCAGACGGGACAGATTCGTTGACAAGACCCCATTCGGCGGCCTTGTCCGGCAAACCGGCAAACCTGCAGCAGGCCATCGTGTCACTTTGGCGCTTTGGGGAATGGATCACCTTCGCATCCAGTAACTTCTTGAAATCCGAACTGGTTGTATGCGTAGGATAGGCTCCTCTCGATGGAGTATGGTTTGGTCATGCAAACTGACACACGGTTTGTGCTCGTGTGATAATCGATTCTTACATTGTCTTTCGCGCAATCGAGCATGTTGCAAGATCGGACCTGGATCGTGGCACCCGAGCGGCCAATTGGTGTGACCGAATGATGCCGTTGGAATGCAGTCGCAATCTCACTCTGCAATTCGATGCCTCCGTCAAGTTCAGCAATGGCAGATTTGATTTCTTCGCTCTCGAAGATGGGTTTCCCTTCGACCAAGGCATTGTTTGGCCTTCCGACGTATCGCTCCAGACCCTGGACAGGCGGCGGAACTGGCGCTTCGTTATGCGAAACCTGGTGAGCGGCAACCTTGCCCGGGCCAGCGGACAGCGGCTTTGAACCGAGATAATAGGATAGCAGATTGGTTGAAATGAGAACGGCGGTGGCCACCGATCCGATGAGCACGCGGTGGATGATTGACCGACTTGGGGGGGTGAGCGCACCGCCATCGACGACGCCAATTGCTGCTTTGCTGTCAGCGATCAAAGCGGTCAGCGATGGATCGCTATCATCCGCAACTTTGACGTCCGATTGATCAACCGGGCGCAAGTCAGGAACAGGATCAGGCGTGCCGGGTGAACTAACCGGCGGTTCCACTATCGCAGTATCAAACCCCTCCAGCGCGCCAAGAATGTCGTCCAGATTGCTCTGCAGGTCTTGTGTTGCCGGTGGCTCGCCCGTTGCGGGGGCACCGGTGCTCTCAACCGGTGCATTGGTGTCAAAGTCGGCAAGTGCGTCCAGAAGTGCGTCAAAATCGTCGGAGGAACTGTCGGTCATGCGCTTTACCGCCCGTCAAACGGCGATTCCAAGCGCTGCTTGAGTGCTTCAAGACCAAGCGCAGCCAAAGCGCTTGCAGGGCATTCAGCGCGCAGCAGGGCGGCGAGGCCGCGCTGCTTTTGCGCGATATGGTCGAACGCTTGCAAGGCCTCCATGTGCCCGGCCGCCACTGCGGGGTCGCAGCATAGCAAGACCGCAAGTGCTTCAACCTCATCGCCCAGCTCGCTGAGGATTTCGGAGACTGCGGCAAGGTCGACAAAGGCAGGAATCAGGCTCACGCGGCTTCCGCCAAAACATCGTCGGCGTTGAGGCTATCCAGATCGAGGATCATCACCATCAGATCATCGATCGCCGCAAGACCTTCAATGAAGGGGATAATCCCGTCGTGCGAAGTTGTTGGCGGCGCCTGCAAGGCGTTGGCGGCAATAGCGACGATGTCGCTGACCGAATCGACAATCAGCCCGCGCGCCTGGCCCGCCACCTGGGTGACGATGATGGCATGGCGCGGGGTGGCATTGGTTTCCTTCCAGCCGAGCCGGGCGGCGAGATCGACCACCGGCAGCACCGTGCCGCGCAGATTGACTACGCCCGCTACATAGTGCGGCACACGCGGCAGCTTGGTAACCGGCGTCCATGCCCGGATTTCGCGGATGGACATGATATCGAGACCGAACAGCTGGCCGCCGACTTCGAAGGTGATATATTCGCGTTGCATGTCTATATTCTCCTTTGCATGGATCAATGCGCAACCCGGCGCACTGCGGTAGCTAGCTTTTCGGGATCAAACGGTTTGACGATCCAGCCAGTTGCCCCGGCATCGCGGGCCCGCTGTTTCTTGGCGTCAGAGCTTTCGGTCGTCAGCACCAGGATCGGACGGCCGTAATGGCGCTCACCGGCGCGCAGCTGCTCGATCAGGCCAAAGCCGTCGAGCCGCGGCATGTTGATATCGGTGATGACCACATCGGCCTCGTTCACTGCCAGCCATTCGAGCGCGGCAATGCCGTCATCGGCCTGGGCAACATCGAAGCCGCTGTCGGTAAGGGCATTGCGCAGCAGTGCGCGCATGGAGGCGCTGTCGTCGACCGTCAGAATGCGGGTGGGTTTGGACATGGGGTAGTCTCGCTTTCGTCAGAAAAATTCGACATTGCCGCTGGTACGGTCAGTCTGGGTTGCAGGTTTGGCATCGGGGACCAGGGTATTCTCGACCCGGCGGCAGCGCACCAGGCCGGTGGCTGGGCGAAAATCGACGCGGCGGGCGCATTTGCCGCCCAGGTCATGGCGCAGCAGAGGGATGCGCTCGCGGTCCAGGAAGCTGCGGGCGAACTTGACGTTGCCGGTACTGATCGACGCCATGCCGGCCCTTAGATTGGCGCCGCCATAAAGGTGCGCCTTGATCCGCTGCTTGAGCGCGCCCTTGCTCAGCATCTCGTTGATCAGCAATTCCATCAGGTAGGTGCCATAGTGAACGTCCACCTCGCCGGGATCATGGCTGACAGGCGGCTCAGCGAGCAGGAAATGGTTCATCCCGCCAATCTGCGCTTGCGGGTCAAACAGACAGGCTGCGACACAGCTACCCAGCACGGTGCTAAGCTCCGCGCTTGCATCCGTGCTGACCCGGATCTGCCCTTGCAAAACCGAGATGCGCTGCAATGGCCTTGCGGAAGATGGCGATTGGTGGAGCATGGTCTTCAGGCGGCCTTCTTCAGAGCGTGCTGAGCAATGCGGTTGATCGGCGCGATAACGGCGGCCGCTCCCAGTGATATGGCCGCGCGCGGCATGCCGAAGACAGTGCAGCTCGCCTCGTCCTGGGCGATGGTGTGTGCCCCGGCCTGCGCCATTGCGAGCAGGCCTCTGGCGCCGTCGCTGCCCATCCCGGTCAGCAGGATGCCCACGGCATCGGCGCCAACGGTCGCGGCCACCGAACCAAACAGCGCATCCACGCTGGGCTGATGGCCCGAGATCGGCTCGCCGGTCCTCAGCCGGGCATAGAATGAGGCGGTGCCGCCGACTGTCAGATGCCGGTCACCACCGGGAGCGAGATAGATATTGCCGCGCTTGAGCGGCATGTCTGGCTCGGCCAGTTGCACCGTGGCCGGGCTGGCCAGATCAAGCGTCTTGGCGATCGCCGCAGCAAAGCACGGATTGACATGCTGGACAATGACGGTCGGCGGGCAGTCTACCGGAAAGCAGGAGAGCAGAACTTGCAGCGCTTCGACCCCGCCGGTCGAAGAACCAATGGCGATCAGGCTTGTTTCCGAACGCGGCGGACCGCGATTTACGCTGCACATGGCCGGTGAAATTGGCTGACGATTGTTGAATTGCACCTGCGCGGCCTCACGGACCAGGTTGGCCAGCTGACCATTGTCGTCAAGCGGCAGCCCGCCGGAGCTATCCGACTTTGCATAGCAATCGACCGCGCCCAGCGCCAGCGCACGGGCTGTGATTTCGGCACCTGCCTGGGTCGATCCGGAAACGATGATCACCGGCGTCGGCCGAAGGGCCATGATTTTCTCCAGGAAATCAAGCCCGTTCATCCCCGGCATCTCGATATCGAGCGTGACGACGTCGGGATTGCATTGCTTGATGAGCTCGCGCCCCTCGGCCGCATTGGCCGCAGTTCCGATAACGGAAATGTCGGGCTCACGAGACAGCCGCGTCATCAGGATGGCGCGCATGGTGGGGGAATCGTCGATAATCAGCACGCGGATAGTCATCATGTTCCCCTGCGGTAGATGGTGGGGCCGACGCTCTCGAGGATTTGCGCGGCTGGGCCGGTCACTCGCTCGCTATGGCCTACAAACAGATGGGCGTCGTCGAGCAGTGCGTCGGCAAAACGGCCGACCAGCCGCTCTTTGGTTTCCTGGTCGAAATAGATCATGACATTGCGGCAGAAGATGACATCGAACTTGCCCTTCATCGGCCAGCTTTCGAGCAGATTGAGGCGGCGAAAACGGACCATCGAGCGGGCATCATCGCCGATGCTGATCCCGCCGCCCTCGGTCTTGGTCCATTGCTTGACCAGATCGGAAGGGACCGGTTCCAGGTCTTTGGCCAGATAGGTCGCGGCCTTCGCTTTCACCAAGGCATGCGGCGCGAGATCGCTGGCCAGCACCTTGATGTCGGCGCGCGCGATGCGGCGGCCTTCAATCTTGTCAGGCCCGAGTAGAGCCATGATGAGCGACCAGGTTTCCTCGCCGCTCGAACAGCCCGCAGACCACAGCCGCACCGGCTCGCCCGCTTCGATCTTGCGCAAAATCATCGGGCGCACCCGCGCTTCGAAGAACTCAAAGTGATGCGATTCGCGGTAGAAGAACGTGTGGTTGGTGGTCAGCGCGGCGACAGCGCGTGCATGCTGCACCGGATCGGCGCGGATCATCGTGATGTAATTGGCAAATGTAACGCTGCCGCTCTCGCGGACCAGCGGCGCGATGCGTGCATAGACCAGCATGACCTTGCCCTGCGGCAGGACATTGCCCGAGCTGGCATAGACGATTTCCGCAATCGCGCGGAAATCGTCATCGCCATAGACTTCCCGGCTGATACCCGGCATCGTCTGGCTGGTGGCAGCGTCGAGGCTCATGCTGCCTGCTTTTCGGGCTGGGCAATGGCGCCGGCAACGAGGCCATCGACATCGAGAATCAACGCGACCTGACCGTCACCCAGGATGGTCGCCCCGGCGACGCCATCGACCGCGCGATAATGTGTATCGAGGCTCTTGATGACGAACTGGCGCTGATCGCAAATATCATCGACCAGCAGCGCGGCCTGTCCAGCCACCTGGGTATCGACGACGATCAGCACACAATCTTCGACGTTGGCTACACGGCTTGAAGCGCCGATGGCATCGCAGACCGCCAGGACCGGAATGAACCGTCCCCGCACGTTGAGCACCTGCCGGTTGGTGCCAATGCCCTGAATGTCGCCCGGCTTTGGTCTTAGGCTTTCGACGATGTGAGTCAGCGGCACGACCAGCGTCTGATCGCCGACGGTAACAATCATGCCGTCGGATATAGCCAAAGTCAGCGGCAGGGTCAGGGTAAAGCTGGTGCCCTTGCCCTGTTCGGATTCGATGGTGATGCGCCCGCCCAGTTCCTTCACATTCTGGCGCACCACATCCATGCCGACACCACGCCCGGAAACGCTGGTGACGATGTCTGCGGTGGAGAATCCGGGAGCGAAGATCAGCGCGTCGATATCTTCCTTGGCCATTTGCGCGTCGGCGGCGACAATGCCTTTCTCGACGGCTTTGGCAAAAACCCGTTCGCGGTTGATGCCGCGCCCGTCGTCCGAGATGCGGATCAGGATCCGGCCCGAGCGGTGTTCAGCGGAAAGGACCAGGGTTCCTTCGGCAGACTTGCCTGCGGCGAGGCGATCAGCAGGGTCTTCGATGCCGTGATCGACGGCATTGCGGATCAGATGGGTGAGCGGTTCGCCCAGCCGTTCGATCACGGTCTTGTCGAGCTCGGTGGCCTCGCCGATCAGTTCGAGCTTGACCTGCTTGCCGGTCGAAGCCGCAAGCTCGCGCAGGATGCGCGGCACCCGGCTGAACACTGAGCCGATCGGCTGGGCGCGGATCGACATGGCGCTTTCCTGGATCTCGCGGGTCAGCCCGTCGAGCAGGGTCAGCTCTTCGCTGGCCGCAATGCCTTCGCTGGCAAGCCGCTGCGCCATCATGGCCTGGGCAATCACCAGTTCGCCGACCGAATCGATCAGGCGGTCAAGCTTGGGCAGGTCGATACGGATTGACTGGGCCGGCGGTTGATTCTGCGCAGGCGCAGGGGCAGGTGCGGCTGGCCTGGCACCTTCTTCTGCAACCACCAATGCCAGAGTCGGCGTTGCGGCAGGCTCCGCTCCAATTTGGGCTTCGGGTTGGGCAACCTGGGTTTCGGGGGCTTCGGGCAAGCGTTGCGCCTTCGCTTCGATGCGCACGGGGGGCATGCCCGCGCCAGCGCCGAATGCCAGATCGCAATCGTCATCGATGAAATCGTAGATATCGCGAACCGACGCTTCGGCGACGCTGCCCGGCATCAGGAAAGTCCAGCCAAGATAGCCCTGGTGCAGTTCAAAGTTATCGAGTTGCGGGATCGCGGCAGTATCGCAAGCGATGCATTCTCCGCCCAGTGTTTCAAGCTCGCGCAGCAACAACAACGGTTCGCCGCCATTGCCCATCGCCCCGGCATGTGGACGGATGTGGACCTGCCAGGCCGGCGGGCGGGCATCGACCGCTTCTTCGGGTGTGGCCAGATCGCCAGCGATATCGTTCAGCATCGAATCGAAATCGATTTCCATGTCGAACGATTCGGCGCTCGCTTGCTGCTCCGCAGGTATTTCGACCGTTTCGGCAACCGCCGCAACCGCCGCAACCGGACCAGCTTCGCTGCTGCCGACCTGCGCAGCCACCATTTCGGCGATCAGCCCGGCATCTTCGGGAGATTGGCTCCCCTCGCGGGCCGCATTGACATGATCGTTCAAGGTATCAAGCGCACGCAGCAGCAGATCGACCAGTGGATCGCTAATCGCCAGCAGGCCATCACGAACGTCTGACAGCAGTGTTTCAAACGTGTGCGTATAGGCCTGCAGCGCGGTATAACCGAAAGCCCCACCGCCGCCCTTGATCGAATGGACCGCGCGGAAAATGGCGTTAACCGTATCGGCATCCTGGGTGGTTGCCTTGCAGGCCGCGAGGCCGGCCTCGGCTGCCGCCAGCGATTCTTCGCATTCTTCGAAGAAGATTGCCTGGATTTCTTCGCTGGTCATGGCTGTGCCTCTTCGAATAGTTCGTCAGTAAGTCCGGCCATTCGGCTCGCCTGGACCAGAACTGGTGAGGGAGAGATGGTCGCCCCGCCGCCTGTGCGTCGCGCGCTCACCAGCAGTTGCAGCATGGCTTGGCCGATCTGTTCGACCTGGCTGCCGTCGATAGCGAGCCGGTTGGCTCCCTGTGCTGCCAGCAAGTCTGGCAACACGGCATCGGCGGCAGCGAGATCACAGCGCGGGGGAAGTGTAATCGTTGTCATGGCGACCTCCTGTTTGCGCTTCGGGCTCAGAACTCGGCCCAGTCTTCTTCCGAGACAGTTGGCTTGAGAGCGAGGTTACCGCGGGTGGCTGGAGCCGAAGCCGCCTTGCGACGCGATGCACTTGACGGGAAGGCAATCGGTGCCGAACCTTCGCCGCCGGTGCGGAACTGTCCGACCATGCCAGAAAGCTCGTTCGCTTCATCCGCCAGGCTGCGCGCTGCTGCGGTTGACTGCTCGACCATGGCAGCGTTCTGCTGGGTCATCCGGTCCATATCGCCGACCGAGACATTGACCTGCTGCAGGTTGATAGCCTGGCTTTCGGTCGAAGTCGCAATTTCTCCGATCCGCTCGTTGATATCCCCGACGCGGGTAACAATCGTCTCGAGCAGCTTGCCGGTCTCGCCAACCAGCGAAACCCCGCCGCTGACCTGCTCGGTGCTGTTGGTGATCAGCACCTTGATGTCCTTGGCGGCATCGGCAGAACGCTGGGCAAGCGCGCGCACTTCGTTGGCGACCACGGCAAAGCCTTTGCCAGCATCGCCCGCACGCGCCGCCTCAACCCCGGCATTGAGCGCCAGCAGATTGGTCTGGAACGAAATCGAATCGATCACATTGATGATCTGGGTGATTTCCTGCGCCGACTGTTCGATCGCGGCCATGGCTGCAATCGCCCGGTGGACCACGGCTCCGCCATCGCTGGCTTCCCGGTGCGCCTCGGCAATCGTGCGTTGAACGTCGGAAGCGCCACTGGCGATTTCCTTGACGATGCTGGTCACCTGGCTCATCGCTGCGGCCGTCTCTTCAAGGCTCGCGGCCTGCTGTTCGTTGCGCTGTGCGAGATCGTCTGAAGCGGCGCGGATTTCGGCGGCGCCGGTCGAAACGCTCATCGCCGAGGCTGATACTTTGCGCATCAGTTCAGCAAGGCGCCCGATCGACTGGTTGAAGCTTTCACGCAGGGTCTCGTATTCAGGCGCAAGCGGCGTGGCGATGCGGTGGGCAAGATTGCCCTCGGCCAGCTCATCGAGCGCACCGGTCAGCGTCGTGACCACGGCCAGCTGTTTCACTTCTGCCTCGCGCTGGGCAATCGCCGATGCGCGGAATACCTCGATGGTGCGGGTCATCATGCCGATTTCATCGTCGCGATGATCGCTGCGGCGTCCGGCCTCCAGATCGCCCGATGCCATTGCGCCCATCACGTTTGCTGTCACGGCGAGCGGATCGAGTGCATTCTTGAGCAGATACCGAACGCCGAAGACTATCATGCCTAGAATGACCAGGGCGAGAACCCCGAGCATAGTCATCATTGTCGTCAGCGTTGACTGGGCCATCGCATCGAATTCTTTTTGCGACTGCGTCGCTTTCTTGACCAGTTCCTGAATTACTTTGCGGTGTTCTTCATAGAGATTGGCGAGCTTGGCCTGGCTGGCACTCATCGCAGCCGTGTTACCGGCATCTGCGAGAGGGAGAAAGTTCGTGTCGAGTTCTTTCCAGAACTCGTCCGCTGACTGCGTGGCTTGCAGATGCAAGGATTTGAGTTCGGTACTCAGCAAGGGCGAGCTTTGCCATTTTGCCTTGCCCGCTACATAGCCTTGTTCCAGCACTTTGAGCTCGTCCCTGCGCGCCTTGATCGTGTGCGGCTGCGCTACCGTCAAATTCATTTCCATGAATGGCTCGACGATGAACTGCGACGGCGGCAGAAAATCGGCATTGAGTTCCGAGACGACATTTTGCTGTATCGACAGAGTTCCACCCATGCGGATTTGCTGGATGCCATAGGCTCCAACGATGCCAACGATGACCACCGCTCCTGCGATGACCATGCCGCCGATTTTGCCTTTCTGCTTGAGACTGCTCATGTTTTTTTCCTCATCTAGTTGTTGGAACGGTGAAGCGACCATCGTGCCGGAAGCTTCGGAAGGGATTTGTGACGTTGGCAGTATGGATAACAGGCATGTGCCAACACCGGCTTTCGGGCTGCCTATGGGTTTCCCCGAGGGGCGGGGCGGGCCAGTGCGGGTGCGCGTCGCGGGTGAGCGGTTCCAGGCATTTGGGACGGTTGACTGGCCGGCAGCGGCAGAGGGATAATTCCCGATCCATTTCGCCATCCGATATGCATTCGCCGCGCCCCGCTGGCTCCTCCTGCATTATTGCGCAGAGTCTCGAAGCGGTCGCTTGAACCACAACCGGCAAACGGCGGCCTGCGCGTTCCTTGCGGTGGAACACCTAGTTGGACGAAGCGGTTTGCTATGACTTGCGGTCTAGATTGCACTTGCCCGGCGAATGCTTCGGGCCAGGTCAATTTTTCCAAAAGGCTCGCCAGTATGCATGATGCCAGAGTGTTGGTTGTCGACGATTCAGCCGCTATGCGCGCGCTGTTTTGCGATATTCTCGAACAGACCCGCAATGTGACTGTGGTGGGCACTGCCGCCAGCGCTGATGCCGCGCGCGTGCAGATTGCCGCGCTCAAGCCCAATGTGGTGACGCTCGACGTCGAGATGCCGGGGATGAGCGGGATCGAATTTCTCGAAGAGATCATGAGCACCGATCCAATCCCCGTGGTGATGCTTTCGGGCCTCACCCAAAGCGGCACAGAGGTGTCGCTCAAGGCCTATGCGCTGGGCGCGGTCGAATGCTTTCCCAAGCCGCTGCGCGCCACGCCAGAACAGTTCGCCAAGAATGTCAGCAAGCTCGGCCAGATCGTGCTCGCTGCCGCCAACAGCAATGTCCGCGACCGGCCCCGCCACCGCGCGCCAGGCGCCGGGGCAGAGGCCCATTTCGCCTGGAACGGGCACGTCGTCGCGCTCAGCACCTCAATGGGCGGGATCGATGCGCTGACGGTGGTCCTCGGCCACTGGCCGGCCAATTGTCCGCCGACCGTGATCACCCTCAATGCCGAACCGGTGCTCGTTGACACCTTTATCGCCCGGCTCGATGCCGATCTGAAGTGTTCGATCCGCGCGGCCAAGGATGGTGCCCAGCTGACCCAGGGCATTGTCCATGTCGCCGCCGATCCGGGCAAGCATGTCGTGGTCGAACCTGGCCAGCCGCCGCGTATCCGCCTGATCGAACGCGACGCGATCGACGGCGTGCGGCCCTCTGCCAACCTGCTTTATGGCACGATTGCCCGGGCTGGAATTCCGGCCGTCGGCGCAGTGCTGACCGGCCTGGGCCAAGACGGGGCGAAGGGCCTCAAGCTAATGCGGGATGCGGGCTGCCGAACTTTCGCACAGGACCGCGCGAGCGCGACCGTTTCAGAAGCGCCAGCTGCCGCAGTTGCGCTTGGCGGAGCCGAGCAGGAACTAGGCCTGGATGCCATGATCTCAGCCATTCTCGGCCATTGCAGAAGCAGCTAGCTGAAATTGCTCATGATTGCGGACCTGCCATACCTCTCTGGGTGGGGGAGGGCATTGCCGTGTTGCGCATTCTTGTCGCTCTTGAGAATTTTGATCCAATGCGCGAGCTGGGCCACATGGTTGTCGAGCTCGCCCTCGGGTACACGCGGCGATTGGCAAAACGCTTCCCGGCACCCATAAGAGACATGATGAACGCACATGACCAAATGATTCTGATTGTTGAAGATGAGCCGCTGATAGCCATGCTGCTCGCAGACCTGCTGGGCGACGCCGGATTTGCTACGGCTGAGGCGGGAAATCCGGCGCAGGCCTTCGCCTACGTTGAAGAGCACGGCCTGCCTGACCTGATAATTTCCGATCAGTCGATGCCGGGAATGACCGGCACCGCAATGGCGGCGGCTATCATCGCGAAATATGGCCCGGTGCCAGTTGTTGTCGCGACGGGGCACGCCTTTGGGCCAGATATGGTCTATCCCATACTACCCAAACCCTATGTCGCTGCGGATGTTTTAGCCATCGTCCGGTCGATAATCGGCGGCACAGAATCCTCAGCCGACAGGCGCGGCTGAACCACCCAGATTATAGGCTGCCACCACTTGTGCCAGCACCGACAGCGCCAGCGTTTGCGGATCGCGCGCAGCGGGGATCAGGCCGATTGGGCCGGTGATCCGCGATGCCGCGCCTGGGGTAACGCCCGCTTCGGCCAAAGCCTCAAGCCGCCGCGCGTGCGTCGCCGGACTGCCCATCGCGCCGATATAGAACGGCTGCTGGCCGAGCGCCTGAACCAGCAGCGCGGTTTCCCAATCGTGATCGTGGAACAGCATGACCAGCGCCGACCAGCGATCGAGCGCGAGGGCGGGGTTGGCGGCTGGGCTGCCCAGCAGCGTGACCACGCTGCCGAGCGCCGCCGCGAGGTTCTGGTCAGGGGTCAGCACGCGCGTTTCTGCCCCCCAAGCGAGCGTGAGCGCGGCGAGTGCAGTGACCTCTTCGCCGTGCCCGGCGATCACCAGCCGCAATTGCGGGTTGATGCGCAGGTGGAAGTCGTCGCCGTGCCATCCGGTGACTTCCGCCGCGTCGTCGGCGCGCAGGCCGATCCTGCCGCTGCGGTTGAGCACCAGGTCCACCGGCCTGCGCTTTGCAAGGCAAAGGCCCGCGTCGGCGAGCATTTCGGCGTCAGGATCGGGCACGATCAGCAGGTCGATGCCCGAGCCGCAGGGCAGGCGGATGTCGATCAGCGGCGATCCCGCGCCGATGCGCAACAGCTCGGCCTTTCCGCTGGCAATCACCCGCTGTGCCTCGGCAACCAGCGCCGCCTCGGTGCACCCGCCCGAGAGCGAGCCCAGCCATATGCCGCGCTCGGTAACGCCCATCATGGTGCCGACCCCGCGCGCGGCCCCGCCTTCGACATTGGTGAGCACGATCAGTGCGGCTCGCTCGCCGCGCGCGTTTGCCTGGGTAAGGAATGCGAGAACTGCCTGCGGAGATGCCATCGCCCGCCTCTAGTCGCTATTCCGCTTGCGTGGAAGTCGGCACCAGCCCGCCCCCCCTCCCACGGCCAAATGAATAAATAGGGACAGTCCCCATTTTTCAAGCGGGAAAAATAGGGACTGTCCCTATTTATTTGCGCCGCGCGGCCGCTCATGTGCCCACTATGTTTCAGTGAAGCTGAAACATCACTAAGAAACAGGCGTGAAACTCTCGCGCAGGTTGGTCAGCGGGCGGCGGTACGAGGCATCGTCCTTGCTGCGGCTGGTGACGCCGTTCTTTTCGATCCCGGGCACATCGCCAAACGGAATCGGCATCGGCGGCGGCAGGCAGCCCCATTCGATGATATTGGTGCGCAGCGCGATTTTCCACGCACCATCACGCCGCTCAAGCCGGTCAATATAGCGCCCGCCAGCCATCCACATTGATTCGTCGCGGTTGCGGGCAACGAACAGGTAATAGCACTCCGAATGGGCAGTATCGCCGTCGATATCGACGGTGTTGTTGAGCAGGCTGTGGTGTGTGAGGATCTGCCCCGCCTCGTGCATCGGCACAGCCCAGTCCCAGCAGCCAGCGACATCGCCGACATAAGGCCCGGCCGCCATCACCGCATCGGCGTGAAAAGCCGAGAGGTAAATGTCGCGGTCAAACCGGTCCATGCCGCGCGAAAAGCGCGTCAGGCAGTCGGTGATTTCGATCCGGTCAGCGGCATATTCGAGCCGGGCAAGTTTGGCAGCGTCCATCAGCTTGTCTCCATAATCGGTTGCCAGATCGGCGATCCGCGCGTGGCCCGCGCGCTGGGAATGACGCTGCCGTCGATGTCGGTAATGCCATATTCCATCGCCAGTTCAGTGGTGACAAATTCGCCGCCCGAGCGCTTCATAATCCCGGGATCGGCAGCCAGCGCAGCGACGACCCGGCCCGGATGCTCGACCGAGGAACCCGTCATCGCGGTGATCGATGTCGTCATCTTGTCGCCCATTCTGGCGAGATTGTCCTTGGCCTTTTCGGTCAGCGTCAGCCCCTGCCACAGTGTGAGCGAGGCGACGTTATGCGGCGCAAGCTCCACCGCCATATCGCGCGCCATCCGCCCCACCGCAGACTTGGACGTGCCGAAAATGACGCCGTAGGTGTAGGTCGTCGCCGCGAAACCCGAGATTGCCACGATCAGGCCAGATTTCTGCGCCGCCATCATTTTGGCCGCATGCCACGCCGCGACGTAGTTGGACTTGACGCCAACGTCCCACATCTCAAGGTTGGACAGCGGCTTCTCCCAGAAACCCTTGGCCTCGAGCAGATCGTCTGACAGCGAGAAGGCGTTGTTGACGAGAATGTCGAGTCGGCCCTGCCCGGCCTCAATCTGTGCGAACAGTGCGGCAACTGCGGCATCATCGCCGTGGTCACAGGCCGCCGCGATGCCCCGTCCCCCACTGCCAATACCACCGCCGCCCATGCCACCGCCGCCCGCCCGTCCGCGTTCATTGCATTCAGCCGCAGTCGATCCGACGGTGCCGGGAAGGTAATAATCGCCCTCATTCACCGTGCGCCCGGTGACGTAAACGCAGGCACCTTGCTCGGCGAGCACGAGCGCGATGCCCTTGCCGATGCCCCGGCTCGCGCCCGTGACCAACGCGACTTTTCCTGCCAGCGGTGCCATTCTGCCTCTCCAGATCTGTTTGGCATCGATGGACCAGCAAGGCCGCCTTTGTCGAGCCGCCACGGCGATAGCGCGGGCGAGGAACGGCGCTGGTGGTTGCACAGCGGCGTTCGCGCGCGCAAGAAACCGGCGATGAAAATTGCAGGCGGAAAATTCGTCGTCACCGGGGGAGCAAGCCTGATCGGCAGCCATGTCGCCGATCGGTTGCTGGCAGAGAGCGCGCGCGAAGTGGTGTTGCTCGACAATTTTTCACTCGGCACGCCCGAGACGGTGGCGCATCTGGGTGGCGATGCCCGGGTGCGGCTGGTCAAGGGCGACATCCTGCGGGTGGGCGATCTGTTCGATGCCTTCAACGGCGCGGACGGGGTGTTCTCGATCGCCGGTTTCCTCACCCTGCCGCTCAGCCAGAACCCGCCGCTGGGGCTTGCGGTCAATGTCGAAGGCCAGGTCAACGTGTTCGAGGCGGCGCGCTATGCCGGGGTGAAGAAGGTGATCTTTTCGTCCTCGATTGCCTGCTATGGCGAGCCGGAAGGGGACGATGTCATCGATGAGAACTTCCCCGCCAATCTTGCTGGGTATCAGCCCGGATCGATGCTCTATTCATGCTCGAAGCTGATCGGTGAGGCGCTGTGCAAGCTCTATAGCCAAAAGCACGGGATCGATGCCGTGGCGCTGCGTTATTCGACCGTCTATGGCGAGCGCCAGCATTATCGCGGGGTCAATGCGCTCTACATCATCGAGAATTATGACCGGATCAGGCGCGGCGAGGCGCCGGTGTTGCCCGGCGATGGCAGCGAGGTGCATGACTATATCCACGTCGCAGACGTTGCGCGCGCCAATGTCATGGCGATGGCGAGCGCGGTGACGGGCGAGGTGTTCAACGTTGTTTCAGGCGTCGAAACCACGGTCAAACGCATTGCCGAAGTGTTGCTGGAGATTGCCGGATCGCACTTGCAGCCGCTCTATCAGGACGATCAGAACGCGGTGAAGGCCACTGCCAGTGCCAGCCTGAA
The DNA here is from genome assembly GCA_031366845.1 of Novosphingobium sp. Lineage (GTDB taxonomy): Bacteria > Pseudomonadota > Alphaproteobacteria > Sphingomonadales > Sphingomonadaceae > Novosphingobium. The sequence continues at coordinate 19,987 of JANLOZ010000226.1, forward strand.
GCTCAGCCGCGAGAAGATCAGGGCAGCGATGGGCTGGGAGCCTGAGGTGAGCGTGGAGGACGGCATTGCCAGGCTGGTCCGCTGGATCGAGGCGCAGGCTTGAGCCTCCAGCGCATCAGGGCGGTCTATTATCGCGGTGGCACCAGCAAGGCACTGATGTTCCGCGAGGCGGACCTGCCTGAGACCCGCGCGGCGCGCGATGCCATTTTCCTCGCCGCGATGGGGG
>JANLOZ010000236.1:0-2818 GCA_031366845.1 Novosphingobium sp.
GCGCCGGGAAGGCTTATTGCCCTTCCAAGCGGATTTCGGTTCGAGATGGAAGCCATTCCGACGTCCTTTCAGGATTTGGCCAAAATGGCCTCTCGCAGCGTCGAGAAGTCTTGAAATATATGGATATTCCTGCGCCTTCTCTCCTCGCGACAGGCCATTTTGACTCAAACCGCGAAGGTGCGGTTAATAGGTCCTGACGCTAGACAACGGCCCTCAACCCAAATTCATCCAGACCGTCTTGTTGTAAAGATACTCTTCGACATGCCGCCGCCCGCCCTTGGCGCCATATCCACTCATCCGGAAGCCTTCGGAGGTCACTGACGGCTCGGTGGTCCCGTAGCAATTGATCCACATCATGCCCGCGCGGACGTCGCGGGCGACGCGGTGGGCGGTGCCGACATCGCGGGTCCAGACTGCGCCGCCGAGGCCATATTGGGTGTCATTGGCGAGGCGCACGGCTTCCTCCTCGGTGTCGAACGCGATAACCGAGGCGACGGGTCCGAAAATCTCCTCGCGCGCGGTGCGCATGTCGTTGGTCATGCCTGAGAGCACTGTCGGCGGCACGAAGAAGCCCTCGGCCAGATCGCCGCCGAGCCGCTCGCCGCCGGCAGACACCTTCGCCCCTTCGGAGCGGGCGAGGTCGAAGTAACCTGTTACGGTGCTCAGCTGCTTGGCTGAAACCAGCGGGCCGAGCTGGGTTGCGGGGTCCAGACTGTCGCCCACCTTGATCGTCTTGCTGAACGCGGCAAGGCGCTCGACGAATTCATCGTAGATCGGCCGCTGCACAAAGACGCGCGTGCCCGCGTAACAGATCTGGCCGCTGTTGTTGAAACAGCCCATGCCTGCGCCGGGCACAGCCTTGTCCAGATCGGCATCGGCGAAGATGATGTCGGGAGATTTGCCACCGAGCTCAACCGCGACGCGCTTCATGTTGCCAGCCGAGGCTTCGATGATCTTGCGGCCAGTCATGGTCGAGCCGGTGAAAGCGATCTTGTCGACGCCGGGATGTGCCGCGAGCCGCGCGCCAGCGGTCGATCCCATGCCGGTGACGACGTTGATCACGCCATCGGGCAGGCCAGCTTCCTGCATGATCTCGGCAAAGCGAAGCACGCTCAATGAGGCGTCCTCGGCAGGCTTGAGCACCAGGGTGCAGCCGGTCGCGAGCGTTGGGCCGATGCTAAACAGTTGCGAGATCAGCGGCCCGTTCCACGGTATGATGCCGCCGACGACGCCAATCGGGGCACGCAGCGTAAAGGTGAACAAATCGCCCGGAAAACTATTGTGCGGTGTTTCACCCGCCAATGCCACAGCCTGCCCTGCGTAAAAGCGCAGCGACTGGACGATCCAGCGCTTGTAGGTACTGGTCCGCGCGATCGGAGCGCCCATATCGAGCGTTTCGAGCACGCACAGATCGTCAAAGTTGCGTTCCAACGTATCGGCGATGCCCAGCATCAATGCCTGTCGGTCAAACGGCTTGAACTTGCTCCACGGCCCCTCGAACGCAGTGCGGGCAGCAGCAACTGCGCGGTCGACATCCTCCTCTGCGCCCTCAGCGAGTTGCGCGATGACTTTTCCGGTGGCGGGGTTCACACTCTCGAAGGTCTTGCCGGACAACGCCTCGACCCACTGGCCGCCGATCAGCATCCGCTTTGGCATACCGTCGAGGAAGGGGTGGCTCGTTGCGCTCATGCCAGCTGCATCTCCGGTTCGATCGGTCCGTCTGACTTGGCCACCTCGGCGCAGACCTGCACGTGGCATCCGGGGCAGCAATAGCGGCGCAGAACCCAGTTTTCGTCGACGAAAAACGCCGGGTCGGGAGCCGAAGGAATGGTGGTTACCGGTGCCTCGTCGAGCAGCGCGGCAGCCTTGTAGTTGCCGCCATGGCCGCAATAGCGGTGCCCGCAGCGGGCGCAGGCCAGCACACGTTCGCCGTCGTGGTCGGCTGTGACGATAGTTTCATGGACCGAACGTGGCGGCTCGCCGGTCGCCGATTTGGATGCAACGTCCTGTGCGGCTACGCCGGGTCTCCACGATGCACGTTCGGCAAGCAGAGTTTTGCGCAGGTCAGCCGTGGCCGCCGTGTCTACTTTCCCGGCAGGCGTTAGTTTAACCCCATAGATCGATTGGGCTGCAGCACTGGAAACATACCCTAGCTCAACATCGCGGGCGACCAGTTCAGCATTGCGCTCGAGCGGATCGCCATAGCCGCCGCCGCCGCCGACACGGATTTCCAACATGTCACCATTATGCAAGGCTGCGCCATTTGACTTCGCCCGCATCGGCTCTGTCCGCCCGGCCTTCAGGTCATAGATGCTGGCGGGCACTTCGCCTCTTGCCATCCGTTCCAGCAAGTCGGTTTCGCTGCGGATCAGGTAATGTCCGGCCGGTGAAGGCAGGCCACCGAACAGGCCCGGCGTATTCTGGGTCGTGACGCTCTGGCCACCCGAGTTGGTGACGAGCGTCATCGATTTCGAGCGATAGGGTGTGATCCCGGACCTTATACCAACGCCGCCACGCCACTTGCCTGCGCCCCCGCCGTCACAATCCTCAATCCGGTAAACGTAAAGGATCGGGTACCATTGCTCGACCAGCTCGACGTTCAGCACCATCGACAAGGGGCTGTAGCTCGGACCGCTGGTATCAATCCCGTCGCCGAAAGTCCGTGCGCCGGAGCCACCACCAAAGGAGTCAAGAATGGCCTGTCCAAAGTAATTGCCCCGGTCGTCATGACCGATCAGCACTGGCGACAGATAGTCCGCACAGGGCGCGACGAGGTCCCCGCGCATTTCCGGATCGCAAGCCATCATCCTCGAGAGAA
>JANLOZ010000239.1:0-2980 GCA_031366845.1 Novosphingobium sp.
CACAGCTTCAAGAGACGCTTGTTGTCTGCCTCACTGAGGTTACTTCCACTAACCATGTCTAACCGCCTCGATGCAAATGCCTTCAAGGTCGCATTGGCCCATATTATCAAGCTCGCTAGTTCAACAAAACAATGACTTGGGGCGTTCAGTCGCGCCTAGCAGCTATTCGGCAAGAAGTGCACAGTCCCGCACCCGCGATAAATCTCCATCCCCTCTGCTCCCCAATTGCCCCCACCCGCAACCCGCGCCACACTCCCCCCACCACGAACAAAAACGGGATGAGGACAGGCAGATGGACCTGCAACTGAAAGGCCGCCGCGCGCTGGTTACCGGCAGCAGCAGCGGCATTGGTGAGGCGATTGTGCGCTTGCTGGTCGAGGAAGGCGCGAGCGTTGTCGTCCACGGGCGTGATCGCGGGCGGGCCGAGGCCATAGCCCATGAAATCGGCGCGGCAGGCGTTGCGATTGGCGAATTGCAGGCCGAAGGCGCGGCAGAGGCGGTTCATGGACAGGCGGTCGCGGCGCTGGGCGGCACTATCGAGATCCTGATCAACAACGCCGGTGGCAATTCGGAAGGAAACACCTCCAAGGCGCCAATCGACATTCCCTTGGCCGATTTCATCTCGAATTATCGCGCCAACACGCTCGGCGCGGTGCAGTTGTGCCAGTTTTGCGTGCCGCACATGGTCGCGGCGAAATTCGGGCGGATCGTCAATGTTTCCAGCGCGGTTGCCGTCCAGCCCAACAACATGGGGGTGGACTATTCGGCGGCCAAGGCGGCGCTGAACAACTACACTGTCAGCCTGGCGGGATCGCTGCGCGGGGTGAACGTCACTGCCAATATCCTCTCGCCGGGGATCATTCTCGTTGATGGTCTGGTGCGCTTCGGGCGGATGAAGTTCGGCGATGACACGTTGAGCGCGGATCAGGTGAATGACCGCCTCGCCGCAGAGAAAGTGTTCGAAGTGCCGCCCGCAGGCCGCTTTGGCCTGCCGCGCGAGCTCGCCATGGTCGCCGCCATGCTGGTCAGCCCGGCCAACGGCTTCATCACCGGGGCCAATTACCGGGTCGATGGCGGCCAGGTACGGGGCCTGAATTGAGGTTTATCATTTCCCAATTCGTCATCCTGAACTTGTTTCAGGACCCATCTCGCGGCTTATCCCGCCGATGCCGGATTGGCGCTAACCGCGAGGTCTGCCTTGCTTCGGCCACGACAACGAGATTGGCACAATGGGTCCTGAAACAAGTTCAGGATGACGTGAAGGGTTAGGTTGAGAAGGAACTGCCATGCCAAATGAAACCTATCGCGTCATCCAGTGGGCCACCGGCACCGTCGGCTCCGCCGCGCTCAAATATTTCATCGAAAACCCGGTGATCGAACTGGTCGGCGTCTATGTCACCAACCCGGAAAAGGTTGGCAAAGACGCGGGCGATCTGGTCGGCCTGCCGAAAACCGGGGTGCTGGCGACGGGCGATGTTGATGCAATTCTGGCGATGGATGCCGATTGCGTGCTGTTCGCGCCCTCCATGATGACGCCGCCGATTGATATGGTCTGCCGCCTGCTCGCCTCGAGCAAGAACGTCATCTCGCCCGCCGGCCCGTTCCTGCCCAACAAATGGATCCCCGATGATGCCGCGCGGGTTGAAGCTGCCTGCGCGAAGGGCAACAGTTCATTCCACGGCTGCGGCATTCATCCGGGCTATTCGGGCGATATCCTCCCGCTCACCCTCGCCCGGCTGATGAACCGCATCGATTGCATCGAGGTCACCGAAATCATCGACAAACTGCGCAACCCGATGATCTACACCGAGATAATGGGCTTCGGCGCGGACTGCGACGAGCTGCTCGCCAACCCGCGCCGCTCGCCTGAAACCTACAAGTTTTTCTACTCCTCGATGGCGATGATCGCTGAAGGACTGGGGGTCGAAATCGAAAAGGTCACGGTGAAGTTCGAGGTTTCGAAAGCCACCAGGGACATCGTTCACCAGCACGGCGTGGTGAAATCCGGCATGTGCGGCGGCCAGCACTACGAATGGACCGCCTGGGTGGGCGGCGCACCGTTGATTGTCTATCATTTCTACTGGCAGCTCGGCACTGACCTCGACCCGCTGTGGGAACAGGGCGAGGCCAAGTATCGCGTGCGGATCAAGGGCGATCCGCCGCTCGAATGCCATCTGATGGCGGGAGAGGACGCCGATGGCCGCCATCCGTTCCTCGGCATTCCTTGGACCGGGCTGGTCGGCTGCACGGTGGTTCCGAACGTCTGCGATGCCCCGCCGGGGGTGGTGACACATTTCGATATGGGCGTGGTGAAACCGAGGGGACTGGTGCGGCGTTGATTCCTTTTGGACTTTGAACCAGCCCAACCCCACAGCCCGTCTGTCCTGAGCTTGTCGAAGGATCGCTCCTTTCTTCCGGCGGTTGGGTGCATCGGCGCGGAGAAAAGACAGTGCTTCGACAAGCTCAGCATAGTCGGGCTTGGTTGAGATATTACCGCAATTTCACGATCCCGATCCCGTCGGCCTTAGCGCGGTCCCTGGTCGATTCCTCGCTGCGGTTGAGCGCCTTGGCTATTTCTTTCAGCCCCTTACCCTTGCCTGCGAGGGTGTGGAGCTTGGCGATTTCGTCGCTTTTCCAGGGCTGCCGGTGGCGTTCGAATTTTTCGCTCACGTCGCAGGCGCTGTTTTCTTCACCGCAGGCTTTTTGGCAGCAGCTTTCTTCGGCGCAGCTTTCTTCGCAGGAGCCTTTTTCGGAGCCGCCTTCTTGCGCGCTCCGCCCTTGGCCTTCCCCTTTGCCGGACCCTTTGCCGCGCGTTCATCGATCAGCACCGCCGCCTCCACAGCGGTCAGCGATTCGGGCTGTTTATCGCGCGGCAGGGTTGCGTTTGTCGTGCCGTCGGTCACGTAAGGGCCATAGCGCCCGGCCATCAGCTTGATCTCGCCGCCCGACGTCGGATGCGGGCCAAAGACTTTGAGCGGTT
>JANLOZ010000252.1:0-7109 GCA_031366845.1 Novosphingobium sp.
GATCAGGGTTGCGTCGGACAGCGGCATGATTCCATCTTCAAAGGCTGTCAGCCTGGGCCTGATCGTCACCGAACTGGTGATCAATGCGCTCAAACACGCCTTCCCGGACGCGCACCGGCACAGCCTGATCACGGTCAGTTATCACATCACAGACGAGCGCTGGACTTTGGCCGTGGTGGATAACGGGGTCGGGCGGAAAGCCGTCGTACCGCCCAAGATCGGCGGCGGCCTTGGCACGAACATCGTCGCCGCGCTTGCCAAGAGCCTGAACGCCGTGGTCAAGACCGCCAGCGCCGCTTCTGGCTTTTCGGTGACGATCAGCGAGCAGCCGCCTTCGGCTGAGACGCATCCGGAAAAGCCATGACCGGGTCCTGACCATGCTTGTCGGCTGTGCGGGATCACTGCCCCCCAGCTCGTAGAACAGCATTTCTAATCGAGCCTATGATCGCCGGGATTGTGACACGGGCCATTCGGGTTGGTTTTTGCTGCATGGGACGTTTTTCGGCTTGCCAATACACTCCGAGCAGATAAGCTTCCACTTGGGAATGTTTGGGGAAAATTCATGCTCAACAAGTATTTGCGCGCCGCGTTGGCTATCGCGGCGCTGTGTCTTGTGCAGGTTGGCGCACAACCTGCGAATGCACAACAGAAGAGCGGGAGCAGGTCGGGCTTCACGCTCAAAACCGGGACTGTCCGGATTGTTTTGATGCGGCCAACCGTCCGCGTTGGGTCGCAATCGGCAGGCGGCGTGATCACGCCGAACGCGGACTGGACGGCAAGTGCGCGCGAATTCATTGCCAAGGCTTTGAAGGCAAACCAGGGAAATCTCGGCAACGCTGTTATCGAATATGACGAAGGGCTGAGCGGCGATGGGCCAACAACTACCCAGTATTCAAACCTGTTTGGCACGGTTGCCGACTCGGTAATCGAATACCAGTTCTTCCCCGGCAATCGTCTGCCAACAAAGAAACGGAAGAACACTTTCGAATGGGGTGTGGGCTCCGGCCTTGCAGACCTGAGTTCGCTCAAGGGTGCCGACTATGCGCTCTTCATCAACACCTACGATGGATACGGCTCCACCGGGCGAAAGATGTTGCAGTTGTTTGCCGCGATGGGCGGCGTTTCGGTCACCTCGGGTGTGCACTGGGGACATGCCGGGCTGATCGACCTCAAGACTGGTGAACTGGTCTGGCTCAATGCAGACCGCCAGATGGGCGGCGATCTGCGCACCGAAGATGGGGCGGTAAAGCGGGTTGGACAGCTGCTCAAAGGCTTTCCAGGAAAACCGGTCGAGACCGAGTCAGCGGCTGCAAAATGACCGTGACGGCACTCCGCAAAGGCGTGCTGCTGGCCTGTGCCGCGCTGGCTGTCGGCGGGGCAGCGGCTGCGCCTAAAGGCGCGCCCGCTGAACTGCCAACCTATACCAAGGCTTATGAGCCGCAGACAAAGGACGAACGTGGCATCTGGATGGAGGCAGATGAAGAGGAGCGGGTGCTTCGAGATTCCGCACTCTTAATACGCGATCAGGCCCTGAGCCAATATGTCAAAGGTGTACTTTGCAGCGAAGTTGGGGAGGATCGCTGCCGCAGCACGCGAATCTATATAGTCGAAGTGCCGCACTTCAACGCATCGATGGCACCAAACGGCACGATGCGCGTGTGGACCGGGATGCTGTTGAGGGTGCAGAACGAGGCGGAGCTGGCGTCAGTTCTTGGTCACGAATTCGCGCATTTCGAGCTGCGCCACGGTCTCGCTGGGACCAAAAAAATGCGAGACGCAGCGAGTATTGCGGCTTGGATCGGGGTGCTCGGTGCCGGTGCAGCGAATTATGGTGCAGGTTCGGGTGCAACCAGCACTACCTCTTCTCTGCAGATTGCGGTGATAGGCTCATACTACAAGTTCAGTCGCGAACAGGAAGCTGATGCCGATGCGCTGAGCCTCAAATACATGGGCAAGTCGCCATATGATCCTAGATCGGCTTCGCAGGTCTGGACTTACCTGATAGCCGAAGCCGATGCCCGATCTGTGGCGCGAGGGCTTAAGCCCGGACGCGCTAGCAAAGCCGAGTTCTTTGATACCCATCCCGCTTCGCCTGATCGTGCCAATTACCTCAAGATTGAAGCCGACAAGATGGGCAAAACCGGCGAACTGCGCGCCAAGGAATACCGCGAGGCGATCCGGCCCTTCCTGCCTCGCCTGCTCGCTGCACAAGTGAAATCGAACGATTTTGGCGGGAGCGAGTATCTGTTGCAGTCTTTGTCGAAAACCGAAGGCTGGACGGGCGATCTGTTGTTTGCCCGTGGTGAGCTTTTCCGGGAGCGCGCCAACCCGCGCGATCTCGCCACTGCCGCCGATCTGTTCCGAGAGGCGATTGCCAAGGGCTACAGCCAGCCCGAGGTTCATCGCGAATTGGGGCTATCGTTGCTGCGCAACGGCCAGGACGCCGATGGCAAGGCGGCGCTCCGTCAATATCTCAACCTCAATCCCAATGCTTCCGATGGCAACGTCATCAAAATGCTGGCAGGCAACTAGGACCGAAACATGAACAAGACCCGATTGGCCACACTTTTTGCGCTCATCCTGTTTTCGGCACAGGGCGCGCAGGCGAACTCGTTGATTGCTTCAGGCGATCATGAGGGAGTTGCAAAGTCCTCGATCGCTACGTCCTCGACCGGTGAATGGAACAAGCTCAGCCGTACAGATGGGCCGGGAACCGAAGTATGGACCCGCGACGGCGATAATCTCAACAAAGTCACGTTCTTTGGCGGGATCGGGGCGGGACTGCCGATCTTCAAGGAACGCAACAAAAAAGAGGCGCCGCTGCCCAAGGTGACTTCAAATATGCTGCTGCCCGACATTCCCGCCCTGCTCGAGGCGACCTATCGCAGCCAATATCAGGTAAACCGGATTTCCATCGACAGTCAGGACCTTGCCGATGTGAACGGGAAGCAGGCGATCCGTTTCACCTATTCCTACATGCGCGGCCAAGACGAAGTCGAGCGCAAGGGCGAGGCCGTTGGCACCATCGTCAACAACAAGTTGTATATGGTCACTTACGAAGCGCCAGCGATCTACTTCTTCGGCAAAGACCATGAGGATTTTCGCCGGATTTCCCAGACATTGAAGTTCTGAGTTGGGGCAGCGAGGCAGCGAACGCTTACATAAACGACACAAACGCTATCTGATCGTCGATGCCGGAGCAATCACCCCACCCGCTTGCCCGTCAGCGGCATCGAGCCAAACACGCCGGCCTTCACGTCACCCGTCAAAACATCGCCATCAACCGTGGCGGTGCAATCGAGGGTCATCGGCATCGGCACTTTCATGTCCATCGACCAGGACATGGTGTCGCCATCGACCTTGCCGCCCGAGATGTCCATCGCGCCCATCGCGCCGTTGAGCGAGCCTGAGAACGTGTTACCATCGACCACGACGGTGAGCGTGCCGCCCTGGTCACCCATCGGGGATTTGACGCTGACTTCATAGCTTCCGGCAACAGACATGGGGCTCTCCTCAAGTGGGTATTCGCGGGCGATTTGCACCGCACAGGCGGTTGCTGTCAATTGCCCGTTGCGGGGGGCGCCGCGATCTCTACCGGCAGGCCGAGTCCCTTGAGCTGGGCTTCGACCACCTTGCGGTCTCCCACCACGACGACGACAAGCCCGGCGGGTTGCAGCCAGGTTTTTGCCGCAACGTCGAGCGCCGTAGCGTCAATCGCGCGGTAGCGGCCCGGCAGCGAAGCGTAGTAATTGTCTGGCCGCCCAAGCCGGTCATTGCCGACGATCGCCTGCAGCACCTGCGCGTTGGTCTGGAAACGGTTGGGCAGGCCGCGGACATTGCCGTCGGTCACCCGGTTCAGTTCCTGGGTATCGACCGGTTTTGAACCCGGAAACGCCGTCATGTCAGCCAGCAACAGCCGAATCGATTCGCCGGTCTTGTCGGCCTGAACCGGCGCGGTGACGGTGAAGCTGCGCGGGCCGATGGGCGAAGCCACCGCCGAGCGCACGCCATAGGACCAGCCCTTGTCCTCACGCAGATCCATGTTGAGGCGGCTGAGGAAGCCGTTGCCGAGCACCTCGTTGGCGAGGTCAAGCGCCTCCTTGCCCTGATCGCGCCCGGTCAGCGGCAGCACGCGCCCCGCCATTATCACCGATTGCGGCGAATTCGGCCGATCAATCAGCACGATGCGTGAGCGTGGGCCCGGCACCGCGGCATCGAGCGCCTTCACCGGGCGAGCATCCGTGGGGCTCTGCCATGCGCCGAAAGCGGCTTCGAGCAGCGGTTTGAGTTCAGCCATGGTGACATCGCCGACAACGGTGATACGCGCCAGATCAGGCCGCAGCCATTTGCCATGCGCGGCGCGAAGTGCTTCGGGGCTGAGCGCGCGGATTGCGCCAGCGTTGCCAAGTCCGTCAGCCGGCAGCCCATAGGGATGGGCATCACCAAACAGAATCGGCGATAGCGCGCGCGCGGCCAGCGCCGAGGGCGCGGCCTGAACCTGCGCCAGCCGAGATAGCATCTGCGCCTTGACGCGCGATACTTCTGCCGGGGCAAAGGCCGGGTTGCGGGCAATATCCGCCATCAGCGCCAGCGATGGCGCGAGATTTGCGCTCAAGGCGTTGAGCGTGATTGACGAGGAATCAAGCCCGGCTCCGGCGTTGATCGACGCGCCCAGCCGCTCCTGCTCCTCGGCGATCTGCGTTGAATTGCGGGTGGTGGTGCCTTCTTCAAGCATGCCGAGCATCAGCGTTTGCGTGCCTGGGGTATCGAGCCGGTCGGCGCTGGTCCCGGCATCAAAGTTCAGGCTGATAACGACCTTGGACACCGCGCTGCGCCGCGCGAGCGCCACCGGGATGCCGTTGGACAGCGTCGTGCGTTCGACCGCCGGGAAGGCAAGATCGCCAACCGCTGCGATCCCCGGCAGCGCGCGCGCGGGAGACTTGGCTATGGCCGCGACTTTGGTGCGCGGGTCTTTCGGCGGCGCGGGGCTGGTCGCTTCATCGCCCCAGCCGCCCATAGTCTCGCCGTGAAGCGTGCGAACCCCGGGAACGACGTTGACCGCCAGCACCGGGCGTGACAGCCATTTGGCCATTGCCGCCTTGACCCTGTCCGGCGTCAGCGCCGCCAGTTCGGCGAGCTCCTTGCGGTAATGCGCGGGATCGCCTGAATAAAGCTCGCCTTCCGCCAGCGTTGATCCCTTGCCGCCAAAGCCGCCAACAACCTCCAGCGCATCGATCTGGCCGCTGACCAGCCGGGTGGCCGAACGGCGCACCTCGTCCTCGCTCGGCCCTTCGGCGATGTATTTGGCGATCACCGCGTCAAACGCCGCCTCCGCGCCCGCGCGATCAACGCCGGGTTTGACGTCCATCGTCACCTGCATCATGCTGACCTGCTCGAGCTGATCGGCGCTCGCCGAAACGCTCACCGCCTGCTGACTGCCGCGCACCAGCGCGTTATCGAGCCGCGAGCTGGACAGCCCGCCGAGCACGTCAAGCCCGACCTGCAAAGCCACTGCGTCAGGATCGTTGAGCCCCGGCCCGCTCCAGTTACGGCTCAGCCGCAAGCTCGGCACGGCATCGGCCATATCGACGTTCACCGGCGCGGCGAGCGTGACGGGCGCGGCTTCGACCCGGCGTGCCACCGGCCCGCGCGGGATATCACCGAACCACTTTTCGACGATGGGCCGCGCGGTCGCCGCATCGATATCGCCAGACAGCGCCAGCACGACATTGTTCGGCGCGTAGCTTTCGGTGAACCACTTGCGCACATCGGTGAGCGACGCGGCGTTGAGGTCTGCCATCGATCCTATCACCGAGTGGTGATAGGGATGGCCAACCGGGAACAGGCCATCGCCCACCGCATAGTCCATCAGGCGGTAGGGCTGGTTATCCCCCTGCCGCTTCTCGTTCTGGACCACCCCGCGCTGCTTATCGAGCTTGTCCTGGCTAACCGCGCCGAGCAGGTGGCCCATGCGGTCACTCTCCATGAACAAAGCCCGGTCGAGCGCGCCGGTGGGCACGGTTTCGACGTAATTGGTCCGATCATAGGAGGTTGAGCCATTCGTCGCGGTTGACCCGGCTGCTTCGAGCGGGATGTCGAAATTGGCTACGTTTTCCGAACCGCCGAAGAACAGGTGTTCATAGAGGTGGGCAAAGCCGGTCTTGCCGCGCGGTTCGTTCTTCGATCCGACGCGGTAGTACGATGTTACGCCGACCACCGGGGCCTTGCGATCGGTGTTGACCAGAACGGTCAGACCATTGGCGAGGGTGAATTTCTCGTAAGCGATGTTCACCGATTTGACGAGGTCAGCCAGCGCGGCGGGTTGTGGTGCGGGGACTGAGGGAGGAACTGGCGACGGTGGCGGAGGGGCGGAGCCGACCCTGGTGCCGGGTGCAGAACAGCCAGCAAGCGCGAGAGCGGTCAACGAAACAGCGAGCATTTGGCGCATGGGAATCCCCTCGATTTTCCCCGCCATCCTAGCCGAGACGCTGGCGCTGGCTAGTCGCGACGTTTCACAATTCGACGAACAACATATCCCGTCATTTCAAGCGCTTTCAAATGCGCGTTTGGTCAATGAAACGCGCCCATGCCGGGGCATCAGGGTGCGGGTTGCTGGCGGGGGACCACTGCTGCTCCATCAATTCCCGTGCCGATTGTTCAACCATCTGCGCATGGTCGCGATTGAAGCGGTAAAAGAACGCCGAGACGCGCCAGTTCATGATGCAATGAACATGCAGCGGTCCTGAAACGGCACCAAGCGCACCCACAAAGGCTTCAAAGTGGCGCTCAGATGGCGCATCGAACGGCACCGGAATGTGGGTGTAGGCAATATCGGCGGCGGCGAGAAGTGCCGCCTCATCGGCAAGCGCTTCAGGGTGTTCGGCCAGCGCCAGATTGATCACATGGCGCACGCCCAGCCCGGCGAGGCGCGGAATGTCAGCGGCGACGATCCGGCCTGAAGTGGTGAGCGCGGGAGCCAGGCGTTGCCAGGCGCGAATGTCATCGGGATCTTCCATCCGCAGCTTCTAGCAATTGCCGGGGAGCGCGACTATCCTCGCCGCATTCCACTTCCAGGGAGGCCCAGGACCATGTGCGATGATTTCACGCTG
>JANLOZ010000271.1:0-8122 GCA_031366845.1 Novosphingobium sp.
CGGTCGCAGGTTCGAGCCATTTGGCGCGTCCGAAGCGCGATTGGAAACTGGTTTCAATGCGCAGGGCAGGCCATTGATTTACCAGCGCTTCACCCAATAGACGCGCGGTTTTGCGGCATTGGCAGTGGTAGGGATCGCCCAGATGCAGCGTGCGTTCGGGCATGCCGTGGAACGTGAGGAGGAGCACTTCGGGCGTGAATTTCAGCACGGAGAGTTGGCGCGAAATATCGGCTCTAAGTGCTTCAATATGCAGGGCATCATCGTAGTAGGGCGGCAAGGTCCGTACCGCCGGTTGCCAGCGCATTTTCGCCAGCGCCGCGCCTACTTCGTCGATCACCGTCGCGGTGGTTGCCCCTGAATACTGCGGGTAAAGCGGGGCAATGAGTATCCTGTCGCAGCCTTGATCTTTAAGCTGCTGTAATTGCTTGGCGAGGCCTGGATTGCCATAGCGCATCGCCCAGTCAACCCGCACCCCCGGCAGAAGCGCCTGCAAAGCCTTGGCCTGAGCCGAAGTGATGGCGGCGAGCGGTGAGCCGGCTTCGGACCACACTTGTTGGTAGGCATGCGCGCTTTTCTTTGGCCGGGTGCGCAGGATGATGCCGTGGAGGATGGGCCACCAGATTAAACGTGGAATTTCAACCACCCGCCGGTCCATCAGGAACTCCGCGAGATAGCGCCGCACCGCCTTGGCCGTCGGCGCGTCAGGCGTGCCGAGGTTGACCAGCAGCACCCCAACCTGGCGCACAAGTGGTTCAATGTGACCGCTTGGGAGGTTCATTCGGCTTCTTCCATCAAAGGCAGGCGGCGAAACCGCAGCCCGGTCGCAGAAAACAGGGCGTTGGCGATGGCCGGGGCAATCGCCGCGACACCCAGTTCGCCCGGATCGGCAGCCGCGGCATCGCTGTCGATGAAATCAATTTCGATCTCGGGCGTGGTGCCGAGCAGCGGCAGACCAAGCCCGGACAACCTGCCAACGAAGGGCAGACCTTCCCCGTATCCAGTCGCGCCGCCGACCGCGAGGCCGAGACCGAAGATCAGCCCGCCTTCGATCTGCTGACGGGCGATGTCGATGTTCACCACCCGGCCAATATCCACAGCCGCGGCAATCTTGTCGACCATCACGCCGTTCTCGGTGCGCCGCGCGGTGACGATGACCGCGATGCAGCCGCCCGAGTCAGTCGGGCCGATCCGGTGGCAGGCGAGCCCCTGCCCGCTGGCATCGTTGCCGCCATTCCATTGCGCCAGCGCGGAAACCCTTTGCAGGCACAGTCCGAGGCGCGGGTCATTGCCGATCATCTCCATCCGGTAGGACAGCGGCTCACGGTGCGCGGCGTGGGCCAGTTCATCGATGAAGCATTCGGTGAAGAACGCCGTGAAGCCATGCGCCTGCCCGCGCATCCGCCCGGCTGGTAAATCAATCTGCACTGGCACATGATCGAGCGCGAAATTGGCGAGGGCATAGGGCGGAGTGGCACCTTCAACCGCCAGCGGATCGGCCTTGCCGGCGGAAGCCACCATCGCAACACGCGGGGCATCGCCATCAAACAGACGGCGGCCAAATTCCCAGCCGGCAGAAGGCGCGGCAATGCGGGTTCGCAAAGCCAAGATCTGCCCGCCCTGCCCCGCCGTTTTCGCCCATAGCATCGCGGCGGCAGGCATCCGTGGCAGGCCCGCCAGATGCTCCTGCCAGCGCGACCACGTCAACTGCACTGGCTTGCCGACTTCGCGCGCGATCAATGCCGCCTGCACCGCATGGCCATGTTCGAGCCGCGCGTCGAAACTTCCCCCGGCGATCACCGGATAGAGGATGACATCGCTGACGCTCATCCCCAGCGCCTCCGCCACGGCGCGCCGGGCCTGCTCGGGCGCCTGGCTCGCCAGCCAGATCTCGCAGATCCCGCCGCGTAGCTGGGCGGTGCAGCTTGCGGTTTCGATGCTGGCATGGAGCGCGGGCGAAATATCATAGCGCAGCGCCAGCGAGGGCTTGTCACCAATAACGCCTTTGGGATCACCCGTGGTGGCAATGCGAAAGGTCGGCGCCTGCTTCAAAGCCTTGCTCAGCGCAGGCTCGATATTGGTGATTTCCGCCGCGTGACTGGTGGCAAAGCGCGCGCCAAGCACTTCGAGCGCGCGGTTTGCCGACCACCAGTTGCTGGCGACGGCGGCAATCCAGCGCTCGTTCGTCACCAGCCGGACATTGCCCGAAAGCCCGGCGATCCGCGCTGCATCGTGGCCCGCCAGCCGGGTGTCTCCCTGCGGGCCGTGAGCAATCGCGGCAAAGACCATTCCGGGAAGGCGGATGTCCCCGGCAAAAGTCGCGCCGCCGGCAACCTTGCTCGGGCCATCAAGCCGTGGGTAGCCCGGGGGCTTGCCCACGGGGAATTCATGCGGTCTTTCCTGCGGCGGCCCGGCGCGCAGCACCGGCGCGCGCGGCAGACGGATATTGGCGGCGGCGCTTACCAGTCTGGCGAAAGGCAACTTGCCTTTGGCGCTGGTGACATAGCCGTTTTCTACCTTGCACGCGCTCGCATCGGTTCCCCACACATCGGCCGCCGCCATCGCGAGCACTTCGCGCGCCGCTGCGGCTGCGAGGCGCAGCGGCATTTCATAGGCCGCGAGCGATAGGCCGTCGGCCGTAGCGGTAAAGCGGTTGCGCTCGGCAAAACTGCGCGCCAGCGCGCTGTCCTTTTCTTCCGCCAGCGCAGGCAGCATCGGCATCCACAGCGACGCCCATTTCTCGGCAAGCGGCGCATTGGCATAGGCCCCGCTCGTGGGAGCCGGCTCAACCGCGACCCGCTGCCAGTCTGCCCCCAGTTCCCAGGCGGCGATCTGTGGCAGCAGGGTGGATATGCCCTGCCCCATTTCGAGCTGCGGCACGGCCACGCTGACCATGCCATCCTTGGCGATCTTGATCCACGGGCCAAAGGCAAATTCGCTTGTCCGCGGTTCGAGCGGCAGCGCGAAGCGGCGCGGCGTGAGCGCATAGGCGATGATCAGCGCGCCGCCCGCGCCTGTGCCGATCAAAACCTGTCGCCGCGATAATGCCACTATTGGTTTTCCAGCCAGGTCGCCACGCGGCGCGCTATTGCCATGAACGCTTGTGCTTCGGGCCCCTCACCCAGAGCATTCGGCCGTCCCGCATCGCTTTGCTCGCGGATCGCCATGGTCAGGGGAACCCGGCCCAGAAACGCCTCGCCCAGCTCGCCTGCACAGGCCTCTGCCCCGCCTGAGCCAAACGGGTTGCTAACCTCGCCGCAGTGCGGGCAGACGTAACCGGCCATGTTCTCGACCATGCCGATGATCGGCACCCCGGCTGAATTGAACAGCTGCATCGCCCGCCTGGCATCGATCAGCGCGAGGTCTTGCGGGGTCGAGACGATCACCGCGCCCACCGGCTTGTGCCGCTGGAGCATCGTCAACTGCACATCGCCCGTGCCCGGCGGCAGATCGACCACCAGAATTTCGGTATCGCCCCAATGGGCATCGATCAGCTGGCCGAGCGCGCCGCTCGCCATCGGGCCGCGCCAGGCGATCGCCTTGTCGGGCTCGATCAGGTTGCCCATAGAGAGCACGCCGATGCCGTGCGGGCTGCGCACCGGGATCATCTTGCTGTCATGCGCGTGCGGCTTGACGCCCTCAGTCGCCATCAGGCGGGGCTGCGAAGGCCCGTAAATATCAGCATCGACCAGCCCGACCTTGTGCCCCAGCTTGGCGAGCGCAATCGCCAGATTGGCGGAGAGCGTCGATTTGCCGACCCCGCCCTTGCCCGATCCCACCGCAATGATCTTCATCGCCGGTGGGGCATTGCCCGCGCGCTCAGCGGTCATCGCCACGCGCACTTCGGTAATTCCGGGCGCCTTGCGCAAGGCGTCCTTCGCGGCAATCTCCAGCCGGTCGCGCTCGAGCCGGTCGAGCCCGGCGACATCGAGCACCAGGCTCGCCACACCATCGGCAACTTTCAGCGTTTGCAATTTGGCGCGGGCGAGCGGCGGCAGCAGTGCCTCCAATGCTGCCGCAGGACCTGCCCCAAGCCTTGCAGGGCTTTCGCCGGAATTGCCGTCACTCATTTGCCAAAATTTCCGATTTCCATAGCTTCCGCCCAGCCCCTAGCAGGGATGATCCCAAGGGAAAATCGCCCGCACCCCTGTTTTTTCCGCAGAGCACCCCTATAGTGGGTTGGATGAAACCAACAGGTAATGTGGCGGCGGGAGCAGGCTGGTTATGACCGGACGGAAATCTCCCTGGGGCGGCGATAATGGCGATGAGCCAAAGGGCGATGCTCCGGACAGTCCCGAAGGCGAAAATGCCGGCGCAGATTCTGGCGCTGAAACGCCGGTCGGCGGCAAATCGCCATCGTCCGAGGCACCAGCCGATCCGCCACCCGGGCCGCGCAATCCCTGGGCTGCACCCGATGCCGATAGCCCACCGCGCCGATCACCCAAGATGGAAGATATCCTGCGCCAGCGCTTGCCCAAGGGCGGCGGAGGCGGCGGCTTTGGCGGTTTTCCCAAGATGCCTGAACGTGCCGATGGCCGATCCTGGGCGGGGCCGGTGATCGGCATAGTCGCGCTGCTGTGGCTCGCATTTTCGACCACCCACGTGCTCGGATCGAACGAAGAGGGCATTGTCACCACGCTGGGCAAATATACCCGCACGGTGCAATCGGGCTTTTCGCTCACCGCGCCCTGGCCGATCGAAAAGATGACCGTTGAGGATGTCACTTCGATCAAGCGCGACTTTATCCCCGAGGGCGAAGCTGAAAAGCTGATGTTGACCAGCGATCAGAACCTCGTCGACATATCCTATCTGGTGCGCTGGAATATCAAGGATCTGAAGCTTTACACCTTCCAGCTCGATGATCCGCACAATGCGGTGAAGGAAGTGGCCGAGGCGTCGATGCGCGCATCAGTAGCCGAAGTGCCGCTGAAGGACGTGATGGGCGGTTCAGGCCGCGCGACGATAGAGCTTGGCGTGCTGAGGCGCATGCAGGCGATTCTTGATGCTTACCGCGCGGGCGTGCTGATCCAGGGCGTTGACATCAAGAAAACCGACCCGCCCGGCAAGGTGGGCGAGGCTTTCCAGAAGGTCACTGCGGCGCAGCAGAATGCCCAGCAGCAGACCACCGCCGCCAAACAGTGGGCGCAGCAGGTGATCAATCAGTCGCAAGGCAACGCCGCAGAATTCAACAAGGTCTATGAGCAATACAAGCTTTCGCCCGAAGTAACCCGGCGGCGGCTTTATTACGAAACCATGGAGCGCGTGCTGTCGAACAATGACAAGGTAATTGTCGAGGCCAACGGCGTGACCCCCTATCTGCCGCTGCCCGCCTTGCAGCGCAGCGCTCCGGCGATCCCCGCACCTGTGGCGGGAGAACCATGATGCGCCTGTTTGGAGAACATCGGGCAACGTGGTTCGCGGTGATTGCGCTGGCGCTGATCGGGCTGTCGAGCCTGGTGGTGGTGCCCGAGACCGAACAGGGCGTGATCCTGCGGCTGGGCGAGCCGGTGCGCGTGATCAACCGCTTTACCCCCCGCGTCGATTTTGGCCTGACCGGGGCGGGCGTGACCTGGCGGCTGCCGTTCTTCGAAACGATCACGCGGATCGACAAGCGGATGCTCACCGTTTCGATGGAACGCCAGCAGGTGCTTTCGACCGATCAGCAGCCGCTCGAGGTTGATGCCTATGCGCTGTTTCGCATCATCGATCCGGTGCGGATGGTGAAATCGGCGGGAACCACCGAGCGGGTAACCGAGCAGCTCCAGCCGATCTTCTCCTCGCAGCTGCGGCAGGAACTCGGCAAGCGATCGTTCCAGTCGCTGCTCACCGCCGAGCGCGGGCAGGCCATGCGCAATATCCGCGACGGCATTGACCGCGAGGCGCGGCAATATGGCGCGCAGGTTATCGACGTGCGGATCAAGCGCGCCGATCTGCCGCAGGGCACGCCATTGGAAAGCGCCTTTGCCCGGATGACCAATTCGAAGGAACAGGACGCGGCGACGATCATCGCCCAGGGCGAGCGCGACGCGCAGATCATCCGCGCCGAGGCGCAGGCAACCTCGGCGAAAATCTATGCCGACAGTTTCGGCAAGGATCCCAAGTTCTATGACTTCTGGCGGGCGATGCGTTCCTATGACGCGACCTTTGCCAATCCCAAGAACCCGGGCAAGAGCTCGATCATCCTCTCGCCCGACAGCGACTATCTGCGCCAGTTCCGGGGCAAGTGAGCATGCGCCTGAAAACGCGGGCGCATGACAATTGTGGTTAGTTGGCACCTATTCAAACTGCGTTCATCGAAAAACGGGTGAAGCAGCAACCCGGCCTGCTTAATGAACCGATTTGAAGGACAACAAAGGACGTGAAACCCGTGCGATATGCTTATGGAGTAACCTCTGCCCTGCTGCTTGGCGGCGCGGCCCTTTCGCTGGTAACCGGCATCCCTGCCGGTGCCCAAGTTGCCCAGAATGACCAGAGCCGCATGGGCGCGATCACCCCGCGCGCCGGCGCTCCGGCCAGCTTTGCCGATCTTACCGCGCAACTCCAACCCGCGGTCGTCGGCATTGCCACGCGCCAGAAGGTCAAGGTCGGCGGCACCAATCCGTTCGCCGGAACCCCTTTTGAGGGCCTCGTCCCCAACACCCAGCCGCAAACGCGCGAAGCCGGCGCGCTGGGATCGGGCTTCATCGTTTCGGCCGACGGCTTTGTCGTCACCAACAACCACGTCATCACCATGGACAACACCGGGCTCGCCGATTCGGTCACGGTCAAACTGTCAGATGGCAACGAATACAAGGCGCGCATCGTCGGCCGCGATCAGGCTTCAGACCTTGCCGTGCTCAAGATTGACCGCGCGCAGCCGTTCCCCTTCGTCAAATTCGGCCAGTCTTCAAAGGCCCGCGCGGGCGACTGGGTGATCGCCATCGGCAATCCCTTCGGGCTTGGCGGCACGGTGACATCGGGGATCATCTCGTCGGTGTTCCGCAACACCGGATCGGGCGCTTACGACCACTATATCCAGACCGATGCCTCGATCAATCAGGGCAATTCGGGCGGGCCGATGTTTGACATGAACGGCAATGTCATCGGCATCAACAACTGGATCATCGCGCCTTCGGGCGGCAATATCGGCATTGGCTTTGCCATCCCTTCGGATTCGGCCAACCCCATCGTCACCAAGCTGATGTCGGGCAAGGTAATCGAACGCGGTTATCTGGGTGTGACCATCGCCCCGGTTACCGACGAGGTCGCCGATGCGCTGGGACTTGATCACAACCACGGCGAGCTGGTCCAGCAGGTTCAGCCAGACGGCGGCGCGGCCAAAGCCGGGATGCAATCTGGCGATATCGTTGTGGCCGTCAACAACGAGCGGGTCACGCCTGACCGCACGCTTTCGGGCATCGTTGGTGATACTGCGCCGGGCACACGCATTCCGATCGAGGTTCTGCGCAAGGGCAAATCGACGATGCTCAGCGCCCTGGTCGGCAAGCGCCCGACCGATGAGGAACTCGCGCTGTCAAACTTCGCCCAGCCACAGGGCAAGGCCAAGGCTGATCCGCTCAAGCCGGACAAGGCTGCGACACCCGGCCTGATCGAAAAGGCGCTGGGTTTCTCGGTGTTGCCGATGAACGCGCAAATCGCCGGTCAGCTTGGCGTTGCCGCCAACACCGGCGGGCTGGTGATTACCGTGGTTGACGAATCGTCTGACGCCGCCGCCAAGGGTCTTGAACGCCGGGTTATCGTGCTCAACGCCAACTATGAAGCGGTGAACACGGTCGAAGCGCTCAATGGGGTGATCCGCGCAGCGCAGGCCGCCAACCGCCCGGCGATGCTGTTGCAGGTGCTGGTCCCCGGCCGCTCGCCGCAGTTCGTGACGATCCGCCTGCGCTAAGCGGCAGGTGTGGTAACCCGGTTGAATCGTCTTTCCGGCGCTTGACCTACTCGGGATGGCGGGGATGACTTCTTAAGCCCCTCCTCTTCAGGGGAGGGGTTGGGGTGGGGTCTCTCCGCCGGACGCAAGCTTCCACCAAGAACTCAAACCCCACCCCGCTGCGACTAGGCAGCAAGCTGCCAAGTCTCGCCGCCCGTCCCCTGAAGGGTTGGAGATTAGGTCGAGTAAACCCATACC
>JANLOZ010000272.1:0-9190 GCA_031366845.1 Novosphingobium sp.
CATTAAATAGGGACAGTCCCCATTTAATGGCCCCCACATAATGCCTGCCCGTCGTTCAGTATGGCTGCATAGCTTGATTACATTAAATAGGGACTGTCCCTATTTAATGGCACCTATTTAATGGCAAGCGCCTTTGATTCACGCTAAAATCATCACGCTCTAGGTTAACCTATTGTAGGGTGGCCGGGCGGGAGAGCGGGCTGGTGCCGTCTATTCCGGAAAAACTCTATCGCCCCAGGAAATACAGCGCCGCCGCGCCGGCGATGATGCGATACCAGCCAAACGGGGTAAAGCCCGAGCGGCTGACATAGGCGACGAACAGCCTGATCACCGCCAGCGCTACCACGAAGCTGACCGCAAAGCCGACACCGATCAGAGCCCAGCCGACCTGCCCCGATCCGCTCATCAGCGCAGGCAGGTTTTCCTTGATCTCGAGCGCCGAGGCACCGAGCATCGTCGGCACCGCCAGGAAGAAGCTGAATTCGGCCGCGGTGCGCCGCTCAACCCCCATGGCGAGCGCGCCCATGATCGTTGCGCCCGAACGCGAAACCCCGGGAATCATCGAGATGCACTGGATCAGGCCGATGGCAAGTGCGGTCTTTGCCGGAAGCTGCGCCACACCGCTCGGGCCACCGGGCTTTGCCCTGCGTTCGATGGCGATAATGGCGATCCCGCCGACGATCAGCGCCCAGGCGACAACCTGGGCTGATCCCAGCAGCACGTTGATATGCTTCTTGGCGAGAAGCCCGATCACCACAGCAGGCAGGAAAGCGATCAACAGGTTGCGCACGAAGGCAATCGACACGGGATCGAGCCGGATAAGCCCGCGCGCCACTGCCCAGAAGGTGCGCCAGTAAAGCACCACCACCGCCAGGATCGCGCCAAGCTGGATAACGACATTGAACACCTTCCACGTGCCTGCGTCATAGCCGAAAATCTCGGTCGCGAGGATCAGGTGGCCGGTGGAGGAGACCGGAATGAATTCGGTCAGGCCCTCGACAATGCCGAGGAGGATTGCGGTGATCAGCAGGCTCATGGGCCGCGATAAACAGCGGGCGCGGTGACCAAGTCAAGCCGCGCCCGCTGACTATTTCCGGTTTTGCCCGATCTTTCCAGATTTCCCAGTCTTACCAGATGCGCAGCCGGTTTTCCGGCGCGATGTACAATTTGTCGCCCGGCTGGACGTTGAACGCCTTGTACCATTCGTCAAAATTGGGGACGATGCCATTGACGCGGAACTGCCCGGGTGAATGCGGATCGGTTTGCAGGCGCTGGCGCAACGCTGCTTCGCGGATCTGATCGCGGAACACCTGGGCAAAGGCCATGAAGAACCGCTGATCGCCGGTATAGCCGCCGATCACCGGAGCAGTCCTGCCCTTGAGCGATAGGTGATAGGCGCGGTAAGCGAGGCTCAGCCCGCCAAGATCTCCGATATTTTCGCCGAGCGTCAGCCGCCCGTTGATGCAGGTCTTGCCGTCATCAAGCGGGCAATGGCTGTTGTATTGCCCGGCCAGCGCATCGGTGAGCTTGGTGAAGGCGGCCTTGTCTGCATCGGTCCACCAGTTGCGCAGATTGCCCGCACCGTCAGACTTGGAGCCCTGATCGTCAAAGCCGTGGCCCATCTCATGGCCGATCACTGCGCCGATCGCGCCATAGTTGACCGCAGGGTCCGCCTTCAGGTTGAAGAACGGCGGTTGCAGGATCGCCGCAGGGAAGACGATTTCGTTGAAGGTCGAATTGTAATAGGCGTTCACCGTTTCGGGCAGCATCCCCCATTCGGTGCGATCCACCGGCTTGCCGACCCGGGCGATGTCGAAGTTCTGCTGCCAGCGCGCCGCCGCCATGCCATTGGCAAGCGCGGTGTTGGGGGACATCGCCAGGCCAGCATAGGTCTTGTACTTCACCGGATAACCGATCTTGGGGGTAAAGGCGTCGAGCTTGGCCTTGGCTTCGACCCGCGTTGTGGGGCTCATCCATTTGAGTTCCGAAAGATTGGCCGCCATTGCGCTGCGCAGATTGGCAACCAGTTGTTCCATCGCCAGCTTGTTCTGCGCCGGGAAATAACGCTCGGCATAGATCTTGCCGACCAGTTCACCCAGCGAACCTTCGACAAAACCGATCCCCCGCTTCCAGCGCGGGCGCTGCTGCGGTTGGCCGTTGAGCAGCCTGCCATAGAAAGCGAAGCTGGCGTCATCAAACCGCCTGGGCAACACCGCCGAGGCAGTATTAACGAGGTTCTTGGTCATCCATGCCTGCCACACCGCAGCAGGTTCGCTGGCGATCATGTGCGCCAGCGCGGGCACACCGCCGCCCAGCTTTGCGGCCATTTCCGGGGTGAAGTGTTCTGCCGCGAGCTCGTCAGCGGTTGGCGGTAGCTGCCCAACGAGAATGTAGGACGGGTTATCCGCCCCGGTCTTGGCAATCAGCGTGCGCAGCGGCACTTCGGGTGCCAGCGCGGCGAATTCGTCAAGGCTCAGCTTGTTGTAGGTGAGGTTGCGGTTGCGCCCCAGCGCCCGGTCCCAGTTGGCTTGCGCCATCTTGGTTTCGAGCGCAAAAACATCGCCCGCAGCCTTGGCGGGATCAGCATAGCCAAGTTCGGTGAAGATGAATTTGAGATAGTCCTTGTAACGCGCCTGAAGCTCAAGGTTGCGCGGGCTCTGGACCAGGTAATAGTCACGGTCTGGCAGCCCGAGCGAGGCCTGCCGCACAGACATCGCATAGACATTGCTGTTTTTTGAGTCGGCGCCGACGCCGATCCCGAGCGGCGAGGAAATGCCCGGCTCGGCGAACAACGAGACCAGCGCGGCGGGATCATTCGCCGCCTTGATCCGGTCAAGCGTGGGCTGCAGCGTCGCGAGTCCCATTTTCTCGATGGTGTCGGTGTCCATATAAGCTTTGTAAGCCGCAGAAACCCGCGCCGCGTCGCTGCCCGGCGCCGGATTGCTGGCTGCCAGCTCATCAAGGATGGTGTGCATCCGCGCTTCGGACTTGTCGATCAGCTCATCAAATGCGCCATAGCGCGAACGGTCGGCCGGAATCGTCGTCGCGGCGAACCATTTACCGTTGACGAACTTGTTGAAATCGTCGCCCGGCCGCACCGCTGGGTCGATCCACTGCGTCTGGACGCCGAACTTGCCCCAGCCATCGGTGGCATCGCTCATCGCCATCGCTGTGCGCGCATGCGGCTTGGCGTGATGCTTGGCGGGCTTTGCCGAAGCTGCGCCGCTGGCCGCGAGCGCCACAAGGCTGACTGCGAGGGCGCTGACCGCAAGGGTAACGTGTCTGATCATAGGTTCGAGTCCCGCAAAATTACACTGGTTGCAAACGCAACCATACCGCGCGAACCCGGCTTGCCAATCCTATTCGACGGAAGCGAATGCCCGTTCGTCGAACTGCAGCGCCGCCAGACGCGCGTAGATGCCGCCGGCCTTGGCCAGATCATCGTGCTTGCCCTGTTCGACCAACCGGCCCTGATCGAGCACGAGGATGCGGTCCGCCTGGCGGACTGTGGCGAGCCGATGGGCGATCACCAGGGTGGTGCGGCTTTCCATCAGCCGGTCGAGCGCCTGCTGCACCAGTTGTTCGCTTTCGGCATCGAGCGCCGAAGTGGCTTCATCGAGCAGCAAAATGGGAGCATCGCGCAGCAGCGCGCGGGCAATCGCGATACGCTGGCGCTGACCACCTGAAAGCCGCGCGCCGTCTTCACCGAGGAAGGTTTCGAGGCCCTCGGGCAGTTCACGCAGGAACTTTTCGGCATTGGCGGCGCGCGCCGCATCCCAGATTTCCTCGTCGCTTGCCTGCCAGTTGCCATAGCGCAGATTATCGCGCGCCGAAGCGGCGAACAACGTGCCGTCCTGCGGGACAAAAGCCATCCGGCGGCGCACATCAGCCGGATCAGCCTTGGTCAGCGGCACGCCATCGAGCTTCACCGTGCCCGACTGCGGATCATAGAATCGCTCGGCCAGCTGGAAGATCGTGCTCTTGCCCGCGCCCGAAGGCCCGACAATGGCGACGGTCTCGCCCGGTTCCACCGTTAGAGAGAAATCGTGCAGCGCCGCAACTTCAAGCCGGGTGGGGTAGCGGAACGTAACATGATCAAACACCAGACTGCCGCGCGCCGGTTCGGGCAGCATCAGCGGCTTGGCAGGCGGCGCGATCAGCGGTTTTTCGTTGAGCAATTCGTTGAGGCGGCTGGCAGCGCCCGCGCCGCGCACCAGATCGCCATAGGATTCCGAGAGCGACCCGAACGAGCTTGCCACCAGCACGCCTGCCATGATGAATGCCGCAATCGTCCCGCCGCTGACGGTACCGGTGGCGACTCCGATCGAGCCCTGCCAAAGCAGCACGGTGATCGATCCGAAGATCAGCAGCATAATCACCGCGGTCATCATCGCGCGGATACGGATGCGGCGCTTGGCGGTGTTGAAGGTGTTCTCAACCGCCTGTTCAAACCGCACCGCTTCGCGCGCCTCCTGATTGAACGCCTGCACCACCTTCATCGCGCCGAGCACTTCGGTGACCATCGCGCCGATATCGGCCACCCGGTCCTGGCTGGAGCGCGAAACATTGCGCAGCCGCCGCCCGAACCAGATGATCGGCAGCACAATCAGGGGAATAGCGATCAGAAGCTGCGCGGTGAGCCGGGGCGCGAGGTAAAACAGATAGGCGGTGCTGATCACGCCGATGAGCAGGTTGCGCAGTGCCACCGATACCGTCGTGCCAACCACCACCTCGATCAGCGCGGTATCAGATGTCATCCGCGAGGAAATCTCGGCCGGGCTGTTCGATTCGAAGAAACTGGGGGGCATCCGCAGCAGGTTTGCCTGCACCATCTTGCGGATATCGCCAACCACCCGCTCGCCGAGCCATGATACGTAATAGAACCGGAAGGCGGTGCCGACACCCAGCACGATGATCACCACGATCATCAACTCGAAGGCATGATTGATGTCGGGGATCTGCGACCTTGCAGTGAAACCCTTGTCGATGACCTCTTTGAACCGGCTCGGGATATAGGAGGTTGCCGCCGATGTGGTGATCAGCGCGGCCATGGCGATCGCCAGATGGCCTGGATAGCGCAGCGCCTGCCGCCAGATCATCCGCAGCGGCCCGAGGCTGCGCACCGGCTTGACTTCACTGGTTATCGCCTCGACGAAACTGTCGAGCGCGGAATCGTTGGGGTGTTGTACCGGGGTGGGATCGGGTGCGACCGTTTGACTGTCCATGGCCGCGCGAACTAGCGCAAGGCAGGGCCGGGGAAAAGACGATAGATTGCTTTTTTGAACCCAAATGCTTTTTGTGCATTGCAACATAGACGCGCGAGGGCCAGATGACTGGCTGTGTTTCGCCGCTGTCCGGCGCAATTGGGGACCAGGCCT
Organism: Novosphingobium sp.; assembly: GCA_031366845.1. Taxonomy (GTDB): domain Bacteria; phylum Pseudomonadota; class Alphaproteobacteria; order Sphingomonadales; family Sphingomonadaceae; genus Novosphingobium. The sequence goes on from JANLOZ010000272.1 coordinate 5,379, forward strand.
TGCTCTATACCGCCCACGAATTGAACCGCGCCTGGCTGACCGGGGCTTCTGCCTGGGCCTCGGCGGGGGTCGAGATGCTAGGGCATCCGATGATGCCGATGGATCCGTTCGGCATAGCTTCGATGATGTCCTCGGCGCTTGAAGTGTTCGCCCATGCTGCTGCCCCGCGCGGCAAACCCGCCTTCGATATTGAAACAGTGACTGTCGATGGCAAAAGCTATCCCGTAACCGAAGCCATCGTCGTCCACCGCGCGTTCGGCAATCTGCTGCGCTTTTCCCACACTGGCTTGCCCGAAGGCGCGCCGAAGCTGCTGATCGTCGCGCCGATGAGCGGGCATTTTGCCACGCTGCTGCGCGGCACGCTCGCGCGGATGCTCGAACGCGCCGAGGTGTTCATCACCGATTGGCATGATGCCAGGGAAGTTCCGCTGGCGGCGGGCAAATTCACGCTCGATGATTACATCGACGAGCTGATCCGCTTCCTCGAACACATCGGCCCGGGCGCGCATATGATGGCGGTGTGCCAGCCTTCGGTCCCGGCGCTGGCAGCAACCGCGCTGATGAATGCTGACAAACATGCCTGCCGCCCACTGACGCTGACCATGATGGGCGGGCCGGTTGATACCCGCGAGGCCCCGACCAGCGTCAATGACGTCGCCACCCAGCGCGCACATTCGTGGTTCAAGAACAATGTGATCGCGACAGTGCCGCTTTCCTATCCGGGCGGCGGGCGCAAGGTCTATCCCGGCTTCCTGCAGCTCGCCGGGTTCATGTCGATGAACCTGCAATCGCATTTGCAAAGCCATTACCAGATGTACCAGCATCTGGTTGAGGGCGATGGCGAAAGCGCCGGGGCGACCAAGGCGTTCTACGACGAATACCGCAGCACCTGCGATCTGCATGCCGACTATTACCTGCAAACCATCGACCATGTGTTTCAGCAGCATTCGCTGCCGCGCGGGCTGTTTTTCCATGGTGACCGCAAGGTTGATATTGGCGCAATCACCGATACCGCGCTGCTGGCCATCGAGGGCGAAAACGACGATATTTCGGGCATCGGCCAGACCAGGGCGGCGCTCAAGCTCGCCACCGGTCTTTCTGAAAGCCTCAAGCAATATTATCTCGCCGCCGAAGTCGGCCACTACGGCATTTTCAACGGATCGAAATGGCGCGGGAAAATCGCACCGGTGGTAGAGGCGTGGATGCAAAAGCACGCCACCCGCAAGCAATTGAAAGTGGTTGCCTGAGCCCCAGTCCGCTGGCGAAATACTGAGATAGCGCCGCCAGCCTGCGAGCAGGCTGACGCTGGCTGCGTTTCGACAATGCCCACAGACGGATGATGCGTCGCTCAGCGCATCATGGCAAGCGGGGTCACAGCACCTCGAACAGCCCCGCCGCGCCCATGCCGCCACCGACGCACATCGTTACCACGACATGCTTCGCGCCGCGCCGCTTGCCTTCGATCAGCGCGTGCATCGATGCGCGCGCGCCGGTCATGCCGTAAGGGTGGCCGATCGAAATCGCGCCGCCGTTTACGTTGAGCAGATCATTGGGAATGCCGAGCCGGTCACGGCAGTAAAGCACTTGCACGGCGAAAGCCTCGTTGAGTTCCCACAGGCCGATGTCGCTCATGTTGAGCCCAAAGCGGCTGAGCAGCTTTGGCACCGCGAACACCGGACCGATGCCCATTTCGTCAGGCTCGGTCCCGGCAACCGCCATGCCGACAAAGCGGCCGAGCGGGGCAAGGCCTTTGTTCGCGGCTGTCGCGCCTTCCATGATGACCAGCGCGGCTGATCCATCGGACAACTGGCTGGCATTGCCGCCGGTGATGGTCCCGCCGGGGATCACCGCCTGCAGCGCCGACAGGCCTTCAAGCGTGGTATCGGCGCGGTTGCCTTCGTCCTTGGTCAGCGTCACGTCTTTGGTGCTGGTCTCACCCGTTGCCTTGTCGGTGACCGCCATGACCGCCGAAGCCGCGACGATCTCGTCATCGAACTTGCCTGCGGCCTGCCCGGCAGCGGTGCGCTGCTGTGATTGCAGCGCATATTCATCCATCGCCTCGCGGCTGATGCCATAGCGTTTCGCCACGACTTCAGCGGTTTGCAGCATCGGCATATAGACCGCCTGATGCATCGCCAGCAGTTCGGGATCGAAGGCGACGCGCATGTCCTTGTTCTGCACCGTCGAGATTGAATCCTGCCCACCAGCGAGAACGATATCCATACGGTCCATCGTCACCTGATGCGAGGCAGTGGCGATAGCCATCAGGCCGGAAGAGCACTGGCGATCAATCGTCTGCGCGGCAACCGACACCGGCAGCCCCGCACGCAAGGCTGCAAGCCGCCCGATATTGCCCGCCTGGCCGCCTTGGGTTAGCACCGCGCCCCAGACAACATCGTCAATTTCCGCGCCGTCAATTCCGGCGCGCTCAACCGCAGCCTTGATCGACTTGGCGCCGAGCGTAGGCGCAGGGGTGGCATTGAACGCGCCGCGATAGGCGCGGCCGATGGGGGTGCGGGCGACGGAAACGATGACTGCGTCACGCATGGGAAATCTCCTTGGAACTCGATTGCGATCAGATGAACAGCTGGACGATCCATTCGGCGATCAAGGCCGGCTTGTCGCCGCCGTCGATCTCGACGGTGACTTCCATTTTCTCCTGCCATTGGCCGGGGCGCTTTTCGGTAAGCTCGATCAGCTTGAAATGTCCGCGCACTTTCTGACCCGATTTTACCGGGGTGAGGAAGCGCACTTTGTCAAAGCCATAGTTGATGCCCATCTTCACCGCAGGCTTCGGCACGCCATTGTCGCTCATTACCACGAGCATCGACAGCGTGAGGAACCCGTGCGCGATGGTGCCGCCGAACGGGGTCATCTTCGCCATTTCCGGGTTGATGTGGATGAACTGATGATCCTCGGTGCAATCAGCGAATGTATTGATCCGGTCCTGATCGAGGGTGAACCAGTCGGACGTGCCGATGTTCTCGCCAATCTTGGCGACGAGGTCCTGAATCTGCATTGTGTCTCTCCTACAACCGGGCAACAGGGCCCCGCTTTAGGCGCATTTTAGCGGCGCTTGCAACGCTGCTTAGCTTGCCGCTACGGCATCCGGCCCGACATCCGGCACGGTCATCATGGGCTTCACCCTTACCCTGCGCGGCGCAGGCGAATCGATTCGCCGCAAATAGGACCACAACCCGCATTGCATGCCGATCAGCATCAGGATGAACGGCTGATAGGCAATGCCGAGAAACGCGCCCCCAAGCAGATAGATCAGCTGCGCCTGCTGAAGCGCATTGGCGAGCGGTGCCTGCCATTGCACATCCGGCCCCGCGCCCTCGGCGCTGGCCTTGCGCTTCCAGCGACGGCGCAGGCGCTCCATCTGCCACAGACCCATGACCTGGATCGTCAGCCACAGTACCAGCCCCGGCCAGCCCTGTTCGCCCAGCATCTCGAAGTACGAAGAATGATAGGCGCGGCCTTTGTCGATCGTCTCTTTCAGCTCGACATCGGTGGTATTGCCGCTGGTTTGGGCATCGCGCATTTCGATTTTCAGCCTGTTGGCGCGATAGGCTTCAAAGCCGCCGCCGAACGGGTGATCCTGCACATAGCCGAGCGTCCACATCCACACTGCGACGCGGGTTGACGCCGATTCGTCGGCCTGGTGGTTGCCGATGGTATCCATCCGCTTGGTGTAGCTTGCCGGCAGGAACGGCACGGCGATCAACGCCAGCGCGACCACCGAGCCGACATAGAGAAACCGGTTCTTGACCGATCGCAGCGACAGCAGGAACAGCAGCGCGATGCACAGC
>JANLOZ010000287.1:0-20509 GCA_031366845.1 Novosphingobium sp.
CTCAACGCGACCTGCGCCCTGCGCGCTCGCGGAGCACCCGAAGAGCTGGTTGGCACGCTGCTCCTGCTGTGCTCGGAAGCGGGCCAGTGGATCAGCGGCCAGACGATCCACGTTGACGGAGGCTGGGTGCTGCGGCCATGAGCCTGAAACCGCTGCGCGCCGGGTTCATCGGACTCGGCTCGATGGGCGCACCGATTGCTCGGCGGCTGGCACGGTGCGGCTTCACGGTCACCGGCTGCGACATTTCGCCCGAAATGCTTGCTGCCTTCGACGAACCGGGCACGACCCGCTGCGCCGATCCACTTGAGACCGCGCGGGCGAGCGACCTGCTCGGGATTTGCGTGCGCACCGACGCGCAGCTTGAAGCGCTCGCGGATGGGGGGCGGCTATATGAGGCGCTAGGCGAAGGCGGAACGGTGATCCTACACTCGACCGTCGCACCCGAACTTGCCGTGCGCCATGCCGAGCTGGCGGCGCAGTATGGCGTCGGATTCGTCGATGTCGGGGTATCGGGCGGAGGTCCGGCAGCCATCGAGGGGGCATTGTCGCTATTTGTCGGCGCGTCTGCTCCCGATCTCGAACGCGCGCGCGCGTGGCTCGACGCGATCAGCAAGGCCTGTGCGCACCTCGGACCGGTAGGCCGGGGGCAACAGGCCAAATTGCTCAACAACCTTATTTCGATTGCCAATTACGGGATGTCGGCGGCGATCATCGACATCGGGATCGATATGGGGTTCGAGCGTCAGCAACTGATCGACGCGTTCATGGCCGGATCGGCGCAAAGCTTCGCGCTGCGCGTCGGGCCGGGCTTCGTGACTCCAGGCCGCGATCACATGGACCTGCACGACCTGCTCGGCAAGGATGTCGATCACGCCCGCAGCCTGCCCACCGCCGAAACGGCAGCGCGCGACGGCCTGGTCGCAGCGAGCGAAGTGCTGCTCGCCCGCCTTCGCCGTGCCGCTGGCAAGGTTGAACCCGATCCGAACGCCACAGTGGACGCCTATTTCGCCGCCGTGCGCGCCAAAGACATCGACGCTTTGATGGCGCTCTATGGCGAAAATCCAACCTTTGCGCTGCCCAATGGCAAGGCGTTCACCGGGCGCGAGGCCGTGTGCAGCGTTCACCAGTCGGTGTTTGATTCAGGTTCGCCATATCCCGAACCGCAAGCACGCTTTGCAGGCCCGGAGGGGATCGCGGTGGAGATCGAAGCGCATTTGCCCGATGGTTCGGTGCGCCAGACAACCAACGTCTATCGTTTCGACAAGACCGCCAGGATCGCGCAACTCAAGGTCTACGCACGCGGCTGATCAGGCCGGTTCGGTTGCTCGTTCCACCCGCCCATAAAGCGTAGTCCGCTGCCGCAAGCTCCGCCCGGCAGCTTTGGCAATGTTCGCCAGACTCTCAACCGTCAGCTCTTGCCCATGGCTGGCACCCGCAGCCCGGCTGATGCTTTCGTTCATCAGCACGCCGCCGAGATCATTGCACCCTGCCGCCAGCATCGCCGCCGCGCCTTGCGCCCCAAGCTTTACCCAGGAGCACTGAATGGAGCTGATCCGCGTGTGCAGCACTATCCGCGCCACCGCGTGCATCATCACCGTTTCACGCCAGGTCGGACCTTTGCGCGATAAGCCCTTGCGATACATCGGCGATTCCATGTGGACCAGCGGCAGCGGGACGAATTCGGTGAAGCCGCCGGTCTCGCCCTGAAGGCGGCGAATGGCGAGCAAATGGCGCGCCCAGTGCACGGGTTCCTCAAGATGCCCGAACATAATCGTCGCCGTGGTGGGCAGGCCGATACGATGCGCGGTGCCGACGACATCGAGCCATTCGGCAGACATCAATTTATCAGGGCATATCTGGTCACGGATTGAATCGTCGAGAATTTCGGCCGCAGTGCCGGGCAGAGACCCCAGGCCCGCATCCTTCAGCCGCCGCAAGAAGTCTTCGACCGAAACCCCCAGAGTGCTCGCCCCCTGGCTGACTTCAAGCGGCGAGAAGGCGTGGACATGGAGCGCGGGGCAGGCCGCTTTCACCGCCTCGAGAATCCCCGCATAGGTGTCACCGGTGTAATCGGGGTGGATGCCGCCTTGCAGGCAGACTTCGGTCGCGCCTTTGGCCACGGCCTCGCGGGCGCGCTCCGCGACTTGCGCAGCTTCGAGAATATAGGGTTTGTCGCGAAAGCCGGCTTTGGACGAAGTTTTTGAAAAAGCGCAGAAACTGCAAGCATAGACACAGATGTTGGTGTAGTTGATATTGCGGTTGATGACGAAGGTGACCTCGTCTCCGCGCGTTTCCGCTCGCAGGGCATCGGCAGCTTCGACCACCGCCTGCGCCGCGCTGCCGCGGGCGGAAAACAGGGTGACGATCTCGCTTTCAGACAATTCCTGACCATTGGCAGCGCGATCGAGCAGCTTTTGAAGCTGCGGTGCCGCGCCCGCTCGCATATGTTGCCCCAATGGCGCTTGAGGCGTTCCCGGCGCTGCATCCGACAGACCGGGGCTCCAGTCGCTATCACGCCCGAGCCATTCAGAATCAGCGAGCTTCAGAACCGCCGGGCGGATCGCCGGATCGATCCAGCCGGGCTCGGCGATAAAGCGCGGATAGGCGGTGAGGCGTTCGACCAGCGGGCGCCCCGCCGCCTCGCAAATTTCCTCGAGCCTGGCGATTTCCGGCCACGGAGCCTCAGGATTCACATGATCACGGGTGACCGGCGAAATCCCGCCCCAATCATCGATCCCGGCATCGATCAGCCGCCCGAGCCGGGCATCGTTGAGGTTTGGCGGGGCTTGGAGCGAGACTTCATCATCGAGAATGATGCGAGCGAGAGCGAGTGCCCGCAGGAATTCTTCGTCCGATAGGCCGGGGATCCCGGCCATCCTGGTGCCGTCCTTGGCGCTGAAGTTCTGGACGATGACCTCCTGAAGGTGTCCGTGGCGACGATGGAGGTCACGCAGCACGGTCAGCGCCTCGATCCGCTCTTCCTCAGTCTCGCCGATGCCGACGAGAATGCCCGAGGTCATAGGCACCTTCGCCCTGCCTGCCGCCTCGAGCGAGGCCAGGCGCACAGCCGGTATCTTGTCGGGTGAACCAAAGTGCGGCCCGCCCTTTTCTCCCAGCCGGTCAGCTGTGGTTTCCAGCATCAGCCCGCAGGAGGCTGAAACCGGGCGAAGCATCCGGTAGTCCGCCTCTTCCAGAACGCCCGCATTGATGTGCGGAAGCAGCCCGGTTTCGTTCAGCACCGCCTCGGCGCAATGGCGGACATAGTCGATAGTCCGGGCAAAGCCGCGTTCCTTCAGCCAGTCGCGGGCGGCGGCGTAGCGGCGTTCGGGTGCATCACCCAGGGTGAACAACGCCTCCTTGCATCCGGCAGCAGCCCCGGCCCGGGCTATCTCGAGCACTTCCTCAAGGCTGAGATAGGGCGCTGGCAGCAAAGATGGGGTCGTCGCAAAGGTGCAATAGTGGCAAACATCGGCGCAGAGCCGGGTGAGCGGGATGAAAACCTTGCGGCTGTAGGTCATCCGCGCAGGCCCCCATGCGGACCCACGTGCATCACGCCGGGCGCGCGCCTGCTCGATGAGCGCCGCGGTCGGCATCGACAAGAGCCGCGCCTTCAGACTGGTGACTGCGTCCAACTGCTCACTCCACCCCGGCGGCGGCCAGCACGTCTCGCGCCAGCTGAACCTGATTTTCCACTGACTTCATCAGTGTCCTGGTCACGGTGACGGCAAGCCTGCCGCCTTGCAAGGAAGAAGCATCATCAACGTCGCTGCGATCAATCACCAGATGGTCGATCAGCGGCCCGTAGTGCGCGGCGATTGACTGGTTGGTGGGTGCGATGCCGAGATCGCCGAGCATCTTCGACAGCGGCCCTTTGAGCGCCTTTCCGCCGATCAGCGGGGATACGGCAATGCACGGAACTGCGCGCTGCAACAGCGCCGCCTTCACCCCGTCCACCGCAAGGATCGGATCGATGCTAAGGAACGGGTTCGACGGGCAAATGACAATCGCCGCCAGATCAGGCCGTACCAAGGCCGCCGCCAGCCCCGGCGAAGGCGCAGCGCCCGGCGTTCCCGCAAATCGAATTGCCGAAACTGCCGGGCCGCATTGATCGCCGACGAACCACTGCTGAAAATCGCACCAGCCCGCCGCCGTCTGCACCTGCGTGCGCAGGTGACCATCGCTCATCGGCACAACGGCTTGGGCAATGCCGAGCGCCTGGCCCAGCCGCGCGGTGACTTCAGACAGGCTCTCCCCCGCCCGCAGCCGCCAGGAGCGCGCGATGTGCATGCCGAGATCGCGATCACCCAGATTGAACCAGTCCGCCTCGCCCAGCGCCTTCAGGCTGGCCATCGCCTGCCACGTCTCGCCCGCCACCCCCCAGCCCCGCTCGCGGTCATTGAGCGCCGCCATCGCGTAAACTACCGAATCGATATCGGGGCAGATAGTCATGCCGAGGTGCTCGAAATCATCGCCTGTGTTCACCGCAATCGTCAGCCGTTCCGGCGGCAGAACCGCAGCAAGGCCAGCAGCCAGCTTGGCCCCGCCGACTCCGCCAGAAAGTGCGAGAATGTGCCCTCTCATGGGAAAAGGTCTCCTTCAGCGGGTCGCATGATCGCCGCCGCGCCGGTGCCATCAGTCTCAGTCACCCAGCGCCCCGCGCCGCGAACAATGGCGACCGGCGTGCCTTCCGCACCTTCACCGATTGCCAGCACGGCGAAGGCGGCGATAGCATCAGCGACGGCAACGATCGTCGCCTGCAAGGTCCGCCCGAACATATCCACCTGCCCCCGCCGGTCATCGGTGTGGACCAGCCCGGCTGCACCGATGGCGGTTCCCACCGTCCCCTGCCGCCAGGCCCGGCCAAGGCTGTCGGCGATGACCACGGCGGGTTTTCCCGGCAAGCCAGCGCGGATCGCCCGTGCAGAGGCATCGGGATCACGCGGCCACAGCAGCACCATGTCGCCAGCGCCGCCTGCCACACTGCCACCTTCAACATTGCCACCTTCAACATTGGACGCATCAATGCCCGAATTGGCGGTGACGTGGCCGGTGCGGTGGCGGGTGATGATGGCGGCAGGAGTTGCGCGCATCACCTCGGTCGCTTCGTCGAGAATTAGCTGCGCAAGCGCTGGCAGGCGGCCGGTCAGCGCCGCCAGTTCGAGCGCCAGCGGCCCCGCTTCAACGCAGCCCAGATCAACCACCCGCCCTTCGGCTTTGGAGACAATTTTCTGCGCCACCACCACCACATCCTGCGCGCCGAGAACAACGCCTGCCTGCTGCGCCGCGCTGGCAATTAGCCGCGCAAGGTCCATCCCCGCCGCAACGAGCGGGATACCCGGCAGAACCGAGACTGACAGCGCCATCGGGGCTTCAGTCATTGCCATGGTTCGCAGGAGTGATGCTTGGCTTGCTCTGCATATTCCGGTTGCCTAGAGGCAGCCATGTGCAATGGCAAACGGGTTTCCGAAAAGGTGAGGCGCATGGCAAATATCGGGGGATTCGGCGGAACCGGCGCTTTCAGCAAGGCGATTGTCCCGCGGCTGATAAGGGCAGCTTTAGCAGCGTGACCTGCTGGGTTATCATTCCGGCGAAAGCTCCTCCCGAAGCCAAGGGTCGGCTAGCCGAAGTACTCGATCCAGGCGCACGTGCGCGGCTGGCGCGCGCGATGCTGGCGCGGGCTGTTGAAGCGGCGATGGGGGCGGAGAACCTGGCCCTCGTCGGCACATCGCGGCTTGGCCAAGCCGATGAAATCGAACTGCTCCCTGAACCAGCAGGTGGCTTGAACACGGCGCTTACTTCGGCGCGCGAAGCTGTGGCTTCGCGCGGCGGCACCCGCATCGTCACCCTCGCCGGTGATCTGCCCCAGGTCTGCGCCGCCGATGTCGCAGCGCTGACAGCGCTCCCCCCCGGCGTGATCGGCATTGCCCCGGATCGCCACGGCACCGGCACCAACGCGCTGTCGCTGCCGCTGCCAGAGGCGCTGGACTTCATTTACGCCTACGGCCCCGGCAGCTGCGCCAAACACCGGGCCGAGGCCGCGCGGCTTGGGCTTGAGTTCCGCGAAGTCCTCACGCCGGGCCTCGCGCGCGATATTGATGAACCTGCAGACCTTGCCGATGCGCAACACCTGCTCGCCGCCCAGGAAGGATAAGGCCATGGACGCGCCGACAATCGATCTCGCCGGCAAGGTTGCCTTCGTCACCGGCGGTGGCGGCGGGATTGGCCGGGCTTCGGCACTGGCACTGGCGGCGGCGGGGGCGGATGTTGCGGTGATCGATGTTATCCCCGAGCGCTGCGAAGAGGTTGTCGCGGCGATGCGGGCGATGGGGCGGCGGGCGCTCGGCGTGACCGGCAATGTCATGGATACGCAAGTGGTTGTCGATGCGGTAGAGGCGGTGGCGGCGCACTTCGGGCGGCTTGACATCCTCGTCAACAATGCCGGCGGCGTGACATGGCGTGCTTTTTCCGATCTCACCGAAAACAACTGGCGGCGCCACATCGATCTTAATCTTGTCAGCAACCTGGCAGCCACATCTACAGCAATTCCACACCTGATCGCCAGCGGCGGTGGGGCGATTGTCAATGTCACCAGCATTGAGGCGAGCCGTGCTGCGCCGGGCTATGCGGTCTATGCCGCGTGCAAGGCGGGGATCAACAACCTGACGCGGACGCTGGCGGTGGAACTTGCCGAGCACCATATCCGCGTTAACGCCATCGCCCCCGATTTCACCCTGACGCCGGGTACGCAGGGCAATTTCACCGGGCCGGTCGACCAGTCGAAATGGCCGAGCCGCACACCCGAACAAAACGAAGTCCTGCGCCGCCGTATTCCGGCGGGACGCGCAGGCGTCGATACCGAGTGCGGCAATCTGGTGGCCTTCCTCGCCTCGCCGCTCGCAAGCTACATCACGGGGACGATCATTCCGGTGGACGGCGGCACCTGGGCTAGCGGCGGCTGGATTCGCAGCGATAGTGGCAAGTGGGTGCTCCCGCCGGAAATGCCGCGATAGGCAGTGCCGCGATAGACATTGCCGCGATAGTCTGGGCTCAGCGCCGGGAGAGACCAATGACCTACCCCGTCAGCATCAGCCTGCCTTTCGATCACATCCACCTGCCGGCCGAGTTCATTTCGATGGAGGCGGTGCGCGAAATCAGCCAGGTGGCAGAAGCGGCGGGATTTTGTGCGGGCTGCGTAACCGACCATCCGGTGCCGGGATCACGCTGGCTCGATAATGGCGGGCACTATGCGCAGGATCCGTGGGTGCTGCTGTCGCTGATCGCGGCGGTGACCACCACGCTGCGGCTGCAAACCAACATTCTGGTGCTGCCCTATCGCAATCCTTTTTTGACGGCCCGCGCTGTCGCAAGTCTTGATGTGTTCTCGAACGGCCGCCTGGTTCTGGGCATGGGCGCGGGCTATTTGAAGGCCGAATTCAAGGCGTTGGGGGTCGATTTTGATGCGCGCAATGATCTGATGGACGAATATATCCGCGCGATGAAATTGGCCTGGACGGGCGAGGATTTCGCCTTTGAGGCCAGCGGCTATTCCGCCCCCGGCAACCGTATGCTGCCGGTGCCGGTGCAGAGCCCGCATCCGCCGCTGCTGATTGGCGGGAACAGCCGCCGGGCGATCCGCCGCGCGGTGGAACTGGGCGACGCCTGGCACCCGTTTTTCGCCCCAGCCTCGGTTACCGCAACCGCGCGCACGGCAACACTGAGCGAGGAGGCGGATATCGACGCGGCGCTGGGTTACATGCGCGCGCACTGCGAAAAGGTGGGTCGCGCGGTGCCGCCAGAGGTAGTTTTGTCGAGCGTCTTCACGGTGAAGCCAGGGTTTAGCGCGCAGGAAGCGATCGATGTGATCTCGGGCTACCGGGCCAAGGGTGCGAGCGGCGCAGGCGCGAGCATTTTTGTCGATAGCCGTGCCGCGTGGTGTGATTTGGCGCGGGAGTTTGGCGAGAGCGTTCTGGCAAAGCTGGGATAGGGTGGAGTCACATGCAAACGCAAACCCTTAAGACCCTTCACTCAAAGGGAGGCGAAATAGAGCCAATGCAGCCCGTCCCCCAAAACGCCGCCGAAGAATGGCGCCGGTACTGGCCGCTGGTGCTTTCCGCGATGATCGGCATGAGCTTCTATTCGCTGTTCGCCTATTCAAACCAGATGTTCATCCAGCCGCTCGAGGCAGAATTTCACTGGGCGCGGCGGGACATCGCCTTTGGCTATTCGATCTACGCGCTGATGGCGTTCTTTTTTGGCCCGGTGATCGGCGCGCTGCTGGATAGGCTCGGCGCGCGGCGGATCGCCTTGCCGGGGCTGTTCCTGAGCGCGCTGGCCTTTGCCGGGCTGAGCTTCACGCAAGCGGCAATCTGGACCTGGTTCGCGCTGTGGTTCGTGCTTGCCACGGTGGGCCTCGCGGTGAAATCGACGGTGTGGACGGTCGCGGTGTCGAACGCATTTGTCCATGGCAGAGCGATGGCGCTGTCGGTGATGCTTTCGGGCTCGGCGCTGGCGCAATTTGGCGGACCGTTCTTCGGCAATTACCTGATCCACGGGCAAGGCTGGCGGCATACCTATCTGGTGTTCGGGCTGGTTTGGGGCGGGTTCGCCTTTGTGCTCGCGGCGTTCCTGTTTCACGATGCCCCGCGCCCAGCCCAAAGTGCGAACGGCACCGCCGCGCTTCCCGGCCTGAGTTTCCGCGCGGCGATTACCAGCCGGCCGATGCTGCTGATCTTCATCGTCAACCTGCTCAATTCACTGTTCGGATCGGGGGTAACATTCCAGCTCAAGCCCATACTTTCCGAAACCGTGCTGGGTGAAGGTTCGGCAGCAATGGTGGCGGCAACCGCAGGCTTTGCCGGGATTATCGGCAAACTTAGCACCGGCTGGCTGCTCGATCGTTCCGAAAGTCGCTGGATTCCGGTTTTCAGCTTTGGCATCGGCGCGATCGCCTATTTCCTGCTGCTCGACACATTCGCTTCGCGCGGCGCGATGATCACCGGCGTGTTGATCTATGGCGCATTCACCGGCGCGGGACTGAGTGTCACCGCGTTTCTGGTGTCGCGCTACGTTGGCTTGCGATCATTCGGTGCGGTTTACGGCCTGCTTGGTTCGATGCTGATGCTCGGCACCGCGCTCGGCCCGCCGCTTGCCGGGGCGGTTTACGATCACTTCCATTCATACCACCCGCTGCTGCTGGCGGTGATCCCGATCTGCCTGATTGATGCCATGCTGATGCTCTTCCTCGGCCGCTATCCAGATCACCAAAAGCCGCTCGCCGCCGAATTCGGATGATACAATTTGCCGCTTGATCAGTTCAACTTTTGAACTATTATCGGCGCGCATAGCCAGAACGACACGGGCCAGACCGACAAGGGCCAGAACAACACGGGCCAGAACAACACGGGCCAGAACAACACGGGAGAGAGCAATTGCCGTTGCGTCATTCGCCAATCCGCAAGCTCATTGCCGCCGCCGCGCTCACGCTCGCCGCCTCGCCGCTGTTTGCCGCGCCTGCTGATGATGCGCGCGTCCGGATCGCAGGTTTCCGCGAGCTTGGCGCGTCGTTCAAGACGGTGAACGATGCGCTGCATTATCCGGAACCGCAGACAATGCTGATCCAGATAGCCGCGCGGCAGATTGTCAATTCGTCAAAGGCGCTGCCCAGCTGGTTCCCTGCCGGAAGCGGCCTCGATTCGGGGGCAAAGACGCGGGCCAAGCCCGAAATCTGGAAGCAGCCCGCCAAGTTCAAAGCCGCACAGGATGCGCTCGCGGTGCAGGCGCTGCTGTTCCAGAAGGCCGCGCAGTCCGGCATGGTTCCCGCCATTCAGGCGCAGGCGCGCAAGCTGGGGATGGCGTGCAAGAGCTGCCACGATAGCTTCCGCCAGCCGGGTGAATTGTAAAGGGGTTGCGTGATGGCAAGCAAGAATCTGTCGTTTTGGAGCCTGAGTGCCGCCAGCCTCGTTACCTTGTCGCTGCCATGCGCCGTCCAGGCCCAGCCGCTCGACCTTCCCATCGCTCCTGCAACCACAACAATCTATCCACCCGGGGTAAAGGTGGTGAAAGCGGGCGCGGGTCCGGTCTATGCCGACAAGCGCGGCAGGACGCTGTACGGCATGGATATGCGCACGCTGGTCCGCTGGAATCCCGATCCGGCGCTGTTCTGCGCCGATGCCTGCGCCAAGGATTGGGAGCCGCTGCTCGCCCCCGCCAGTGCCAAACCCAACATCATGTTCGCGCGCGGTTTTGGCGAAGCGCGCCGCACCCCGGGATCACCACCGCCGAGCCTGCCGCCCGGTTTCGTCGCGCCACAGACTGCACCCGACTGGACGATCATTGCCGGGACCGCAGGGCCGCAATGGGTCTATAAGGGCTGGCACGTGGTCTATACCCGCAAGGGCAGCAAGAAAGGCGCGGCGCAGTTTGACGGGGCAGACCAGTTAAGCTGGAACAGCCTCAAATTCATTCCGCCAGTGCCCGAGGTCAAGGCACCGAACGCGATCAAGCCGCTGTTGCTTGGCGGTGCCTATGCCCTCGCCGACAAGGATGGGCACGTGCTCTTCACCGGCACCTGCGCCAGCAATTGCAGCACCTGGGTGGGGCTGACGGGGGGCATGGCGAGCCTTGCGGTGGGTGACTGGACAATCGGCAATGCGGGCGAGCGGCCACAGTGGTCCTATCGCGGCCAGCCGGCTTACGTTGCCAGGGGTGATGATCCAACCGCCATTCCTGCCGGCGCAACGGTGCTGCGGCCATGAAGGGGAAAGCGATGATTTCGATCAAGCGTATCGGCGCGGTGATCCTGCCTTGCGCCGCCGTTCTCGCGCTCGGACCGGTTGCCCAGCTTGGCTCTCCGGCGATTGGCCAGGCGATTGGCCAGGCGATTGGCCAGGCGATTGGCCAGCAGACAACGGCGCAATTGCCACCAGTTCCGGCGGGCGGCACTTTGGCCTTCGTCGTTTCAGAGCTGGCACCGCCGGTGGTGCAGGAGAAAAACGCCTGCCCCGAAGGCACAGTGCTCAAAGTCCGCGACCAGTTCCTGCACGATCAGGCACCTGAAGAACGCGCGCGGCTGTCGCTCAGGGAGAACGAGAAGGAGCTGGTGAGCAAGTGGCAGGCCTCGGTCTTCGGCGCCAACAACACCAACATCTGCTCGCAGCCAGACATGTTCACCCGGCCCGCGATGCGCACGGTGCAGAGCAAGACCGCGAGCGGCCTGCACCTCGATGGCAGCGATCCTGACAAGAGCTGCGCGCACGATGAATTCACCTCGCCTGGCGGCATTAGCGGCATCGACAATCAGGAATATCGCGTGATGGGCTGCACGCTCGAATGGCGCGGTGTGGACGGGGTCAAGGGCGATATCGCGGTCGGCATGCGCCAGTTTCATGTTTCGGGCGAATGGACGCAGGTCATCATCGTTCGCGGCATTGGCAGCCTTAAGCACGATGATGATGTCGAGGTGATCTACGCCAACACGCCCGATCGTCCAGCGCTCGATAGCCAGGGCAATTTCCTGCGCGGGGCGAGCTTCTCGATCTCGACCAAGCCGCCGCGTGAGCGCAATGTGCTGCACGGCCGCATCGAAAACGGCGTACTGACCACCGATCCGCAGGACATCAAGCTGGTGCAAACATGGGGACAGGGCGGCGCACGCGATATTCGCGGAAACCGTGCCAAATACGATCTGCGGCGCGCGCGTTTGCGGCTGACTTTCCAGGGCGACGGATCGCTGCGCGGGATCCTTGGCGGATACAAGCCGGTGTTCGATGTGATCCAGAGCCCCGGCATTGGCGGCGTCGGATCGGCGCTGGTCGCAGGGATAGACTGCGCGCAGTATCTGCAAACGCTGCGCAAATATGCCGACGGGATCAAGGATGCCAGGACGGGCAAGTGTTCGGGTGTTTCGGCGGCCTTGCAGTTGACCGCGATTCCGGCCTTTGTGAATGACATTCCGGCGGGGCTTGCTTCGGCGGTGATGGTCGCGAAATGATGCGGCGTTCAATCAGGGGCCGGACGGCAGCCTATGCCTTGATGGCCGCATCGGCTGCGGCTTTCGTACTGAACGCAGGCCAATCCGCGCCGGTTTCTGCCCAAGCCAGCAGCGCGGCATCGTCGCTCCGTATCGTCGCCATGCGGCGAATCACCGAGGCGCAGTATCGCAACACCATCGCCGATATTTTCGGACCTGACATCCGCGTCGCCGGCCGGTTCGAACCGATTGTCCGCCCGGTGCACGAACTGATTGCCAGCGGCGCGAGCGATGCGGCGATTTCGCCCACCGGCCTTGAAAACTTTGACGCCATGGCGCGGGTGATTTCCGCGCAGGTGTTCGATGAAAAGCATCGCGGGCAGTTTGCGCCTTGCGCGCCTGCCAGTGCAGGTGCAGCCGATGACGCCTGCGCTGCCTCTGCGCTTGCACCGCTTGGCCGCTTCCTGTTCCGCCGCCCGCTGAGCGCCGGTGAAACGGCATTCTATGTCAAACTGGCAGGCGAAGCATCGCGCAAATCGGGATCGTTCTGGAAGGGGCTCGAACTGTCGCTCGGGGCGATGCTGGTTTCGCCCAATTACCTCTACATCATCGAGCGCGGCGAGCCTGATCCGGCCCATCCCGGCAGCTGGCGGCTCGATAATCGGACCCGCGCGACGCGGCTTTCGATGATGCTATGGAATTCCACCCCCAACGCCGCGCTGCTCAAATCGGCTGAGGAAGGCCGTCTGACTGATCCCGCGCAGCTCAACGCCATCGCCGCGGCCATGGTCAATTCGCCGCGCTTTGAACAGGGTGTTCGCGCCTTTTTCGCTGACATGCTGCTGTTTGAAAAGTTTGACGATCTGGCGAAGGACCCCGTGGTCTATCCCTATTTCAATCAGGAAGTCGCAGCCGCACTGCCCGAACAGACCTTGCGGTCGATCACCGATCTGCTGCTTACCCGCAACGGCGATTACCGACAGATTTTTACCACCAACCGCAGCTTTATGACCCGTGTTCTCGGACCACTGTATCAGGTGCCGGTGCATCGTTCGAGCGGTTGGGAAGCCCATGATTTCGCCCCGGGAGATGACCGCGCGGGAATTCTCGGCCAGGCCGGATTCCTGTCGATCTATTCGCATTCGGGCCGCTCTTCGCCGACACTGCGAGGCCGGGCGATCCGTGAGGTGCTGATGTGCCAGCCGGTGCCCAACCCGCCGGGCAACGTCAATTTCACCGCAGTGCAAGACGTCCACAACGTGGCGATGCCGACCGCGCGGAACCGGCTGACCAGCCATGCCACCGATCCAACCTGCGTGGGCTGCCACAAGATCACCGATCCCGTAGGCCTCAGCCTTGAGAAATTCGACGGCATCGGCGCGTTTCGTTCGCACGAAAACGGCGCGGCAATCGATTCATCCGGCCAGGTCGATGGCACCGGTTTTCAGGGCGCCGAGGGGCTGGGCAAATTGCTCGCTGATAACCCCGCCACCACCCAATGCGTCGCCACCCGTGCGCTTGAATATGCGCTGGGCAAGCCTTCGGCTGACGATGCGCTGATCACCGCGATCACCAGAAAGTTTGGCGAGAATGGCTATTCGATCCGCTCGCTGTTTCTGCAGGCTGCGACCATGCCCGAAATGTGGCGGGTGAAATCCGCCGCGATCCCCGCACCCGCGCAGGTCAGCCTGGCTGCCGCCAATGGCGCACCAACGCTAAAGCCAAGGAGGTAACCGATGGGCTATGATCTCTCTCGCCGCACCGCGCTGCGCGGAATGCTCAATGGGGCTGGTGTCGTGGTCGGCGTGCCGCTGCTCAACGCATTCCTTGACGGCAATGGTCAGGCGATGGCGGCGACCGGCGCGCAGGTTCCCGTGCGGTTCGGCACCTGGTTCTGGGGGCTTGGCGTCAATCCCAACCGCTGGTTCCCGAGCAAGGCCGGTCCGGATTACGATCTCAAGCCCGATCTGCTGCCGATCAAGGCGCTGCAATCGAAGATCAACATTCTGGGAAACTTCAACGTGCCGCTCGATGGCGCGCCCAATCTGCCGCATACCACCGGCGGACCGGCAATCCGCACCGGCCGCGCGCTCACTGCTGAGCGGGGGCTGCCGGGAGAGAGCTTTGACGTCACCATCGGCGATCAGATCGGCAAACGCAGCCGCTTTTCCAGCCTTGAAATGTCGGCCACAGGCGATGCCCGCAATTCGCTTTCGGGGCGCGGCGGCGGCAACCTCAATCCGTCCGAAGTTTCAGCCGGCAGTCTTTACAGCCGCGTGTTCGGCACCGGGTTTCAGGACCCCAACGGTGCGAGCTTCACCCCCGATCCGATGACCATGGCGCGGCGATCAGTGCTGTCTGGCGTTACCGAACAGCGGCAATCGCTGATGGGCATGGTCGGCGCGGAGGACAAGGCGAAGCTCGATCAGTACTTCACCTCGCTCCGCCAGCTCGAAAATCAGCTCGACGTCGCGCTGACCAAGCCCGAACCGCTGCAAGCCTGCATTGTCCCGCGCAAGATTCCGGAATTGCCGGTTAACGCCGAGATTGAAACGGTGATGAAGAACCACGAATATATGACCGATCTGCTGGTCATGGCGCTCGCCTGTGACCAGACGCGGGTGTTCAACATGATGTTCAACAACGGCGCAAGCTCGCTCACCCGGATCGGTTCGACGATCACCCACCACCAGCTGACGCACGAAGAAGTGCTCGATAACCGGCTGGGCTATCAGCCCGAAGCGACATACTTCCTTACCCGAATCATGGAAGCTTGGGTCTATTTCGTCTCGGCGCTCGACAAGGTGAAGGAGGGCGACCGCACCTTGCTCGACAACACGCTGGTGCTCGCACATTCGGAAACCGAATTCGCCAAGTTCCACACGATCGACAACATCCCGATGATGACTGCGGGCAGCGCTGGCGGGCGGATCAAGACGGGGATTTACGTCGATGGCATCGGCACCCCGGTGAGCCGGGTCGGGCTGACCTTGCAGCAGGCCTATGGCGTGCCGGTTGACCGCTGGGGGAGCAAATCGATGGAAACCAACCGGCCGTTGACCGAGATTGTCGCGTGAGGCTGGTGATTGGTCTGGCGGCGGCACTGATCGCCGCGCCGCTCACCGCTAAAGACAAAGCCGCGTCTCCTGCATCTGCCCCAGCCGCTGTCGCTGTCGCTGCCGCTGCCGCCGCCGCTGCCGCCGCCGTCGCGATGATCGGTCCGGCCTTGCATGCCAGCAATCTGCCCGAGGAATTGCGGTTTTATGTCGATGGTCTCGGCATGGGCAAACTGTTCGAGATGGGCCCGCCGCAGCGGCACGAAACGATGCTCGGCTATGGTGGCTCTATGGGCCAGCCCGCGATCATCCTGCTCAGCGATTCGACTGGCCTTGCTCCGCCAGCGCCAGTTATGGGCAACAAGTTTGACCGGCTGGTGATGCGCGTATCTGGCATTAGCGAACTGGTGGCAAAGCTTCGCAAGCTTGGCTTTGCTACCACTGATGTCCGTGCCGTGGCGATAGGTTATTCGATGGCCGTGGCGACCGATCCCGAAGGCTATAAAGTCGAGCTGGTCGAAAGCAGCAAGGCCAAATAATGCGCGATCCTGACAAGACTGCGCATCGCGACGAAATTCTCGGCAGGCTCAAAACCCCGCTCAGCCAAGGCACCCTTAGGCCCGATTCCGCGCCGCTCGATTGGGACGACATCGGCTACCTGTCGCACGGCCTGGTGTTCGGCAATCGCCCCTTGCTGCAAGCCACACGTCCGGTGACCGAGCGGCATTCGCTGGGCCCGCGCGGCGGCTGGATGCTCAACCTGATTTCGGGCGGGCTGGTCCACCCGCATGAATTGAGCGACGTGCTCCAGATCGGCCGCAGTCTTGTTTCGGCGGAGCTGGCGCGGCTGGTCGAGGCTGGTTTGATCGAAAGCCGCACCGGCAGCCTGGACCGCCGCCGCAGCGAATTGGCGCTGACCGATGATGGCAACAAGGCGCTCGCCGAAATTCGCGCCGAACTGTTCCGTATCTTGACCGAGGCGCTGGCGGGCTACACCCCCGCGCAGGTGCGGATGCTGGCAACGATGCTCCACGAACTGCGCGCGCAGGCTGCGCCGGACTAGCGCGCAGTTTTGCTACAGGTCTGTTGTAATTTTCCGGAGTTGCGCTATTATCGCTGCGCAGAAAGGAGTGGCCGGATGAACATCGCAACCGGCGCTTTCAACCAGGCCCCGCTCCCCGATCTCGGCAATGCGCCAGTTCCAGCCGCCGCCTATTACGATCCCGCATGGTTCGAGCTTGAACGGCAGGCGGTTTTCCTGCGCACATGGTTCCCCTGCGGCCATGTCTGCGAACTGCCCGGGCACGGCAGTTTCATTCGCCGCGAATTTGAATTCGCCCGCGCCTCTCTGCTGATCACGCGCGGCAAGGACGGCGTGATACGCGCTTTCCACAATACCTGCACCCATCGCGGCACGCAATTGACCGATGCCGAGAGCGGCAAGCAGCCCAGCTTCTCATGCCGCTATCACATGTGGACCTTCGGCAGTGACGGCGCGCTGCTCTCTGCGCCCGAGTTTGAAAAGTTCGGACTGAACAAGAAGGACTGCGGGCTGAAGCAGGTGGCCTGTGAGGTCCATGCCGGGCTGATTTTTGTCAATTTTGCCAAGGCTTCGAAGCAGAACCTGCTCGAATTCCTGGGCGACCTTGCCGAACCGATGACCCACGTTCCCTGCGCCCATGCCACCCAGTTTTCTGAATATGTCTATGAAATCAATGCCAACTGGAAGTTAACCTACGATAACTTCCAGGAAAATTACCACCTGCGCTTTATTCACCCCAGCTCGGCCAAAGCGGGTCTGGGAGCGGACAACCCCTTCGGCTACCCGATCGAAATGGCGCTGCACGATCCGCACCGCACGCAGACCATCTGGTCAAACGCCGATGCCGCGAAAGATCTGACCCCCGGGCAGATGCTCGGCTTTGGTGCAGCTGCGAAGGCGGTAATGCGCGGAGACGTTCCGGAAAACCCGCACAACCGCACCTATTTCGCGCTGTTCCCGAGCTTCTTCATGCTGGGATCGAGCGGCAACAATTTCAGCCACACGGTCTATCCCATCAGCGCGGAAAAATCGCGCGGGGTGATCCGGATTTACTGGATCGGCGAGGACGAGACTGCGGGGACGCGCTTTGCCCGCGAATATACCACCGCCACCACGCGAGACATCCATTCAGAAGATATCTCGGTGATCGAAGCTGGCCAGCGCGGGCTTTCGAGCGGCGCGCTTGAGCAGGTACACTTTCAGGAGCAGGAAGTGCTGTGCCGGCATTTGTATTTGATGATTGCCAAGGCTGTGGGTGAATATCAGGATGAAATCAGCGGTTAGGCCAAAGGGAAGCGCATGGATCTGGGGCTAACCGGCAAGATTGCCATCGTCACCGGCGGCACCGCGAATATCGGGCGCGCGATTGTGCTGGCGCTGGTCGCCTGGCTGGCCAGCGATCAGGCGAGTTGGGTGACCGGGCAAGTGATGCAGGTTGATGGCGGGGCGCTGCTTCGCTGATGCTGAATGCTCGTGCCATTATTGCCGAGGCGGAAGCAGCGGCGGGCTGGAGCGACGGCGAACCGCATCTGCATCGCAACCTTGAGGCGCTGGTTGCTTCGCTCAATGGCGATGGCTGCCTGACGGCGCAGGGATCTTCTGCCGCGCATCTCGGCATGGTCTCGCGCCACACCGACCGTATTGCCGGGCAAAAGTGGCTGGCCGACTATCCCGAGATTGGCGATGAAGTAATCGAAGCGCCGGTGTTTCTCTGCGGCTTGCCGCGATCAGGCACGACCTATTTCCAGTACCTGTTCGACCGTGACCGCCGCTTTCGTCTGGTCCGCACCTGGCAAAGCCTGATGCCATTGCCGCCACCCGGCTTTGATCCGCAATCGGTTTTCGAACGCAAGGCCATGGAGGAAGAACGCCGCGCGGCGCTTCGCCCCAAGCTGGTCGAGAACTTCGCCGCGCTCCACCTGCTCGATGCCGGTGGCCCCGATGAATGCCACGCTTTCCTTGAGCACAGCGGCGCGGCGGCGGGGTTTTTCAACCTCTATGATGTGCCGGGATATTTCGCTTATCTGATGGCGCAGGCCGACCTTGCTGCCGCTTATCGCGCGCACAAGCGCCAGTTGCAGCTGCTGCAATGGCGGCTGCCAAAGCAATCATGGGCACTGAAGTATCCCAACCATATCATTGCTATGGATGCGATACTTGACGTTTATCCTGATGCACGTTTCGCTGTCACCCACCGCGACCCACTGCAAGTGCTCGCCTCGATCGCCAAGATGAGCCTGTCGCTGCGCACCGCCCGCTATGATAGGGTTGATCCGCACCGCGTGGGCCGCCAGATGCTCGACTTTATCGACCAGCATATTCAGCGACTGTTGGCGTTTGACGCAGGCCCGAATGCCGCCCGCGCCGTGCATGTCGATTACTACGCGCTGGTCGCCGATCCGGGGGGCGAGATGGCAAAGGTTCATGCAGGCCTCGGATTGACATCGCCAGACGATATCATGTCCGCGATCAGCGGCTGGCGGCGCGAAAACCCGAAGAACGCGCGCGGGGCGAATGACTATGCCCTCGCCCAGTTCGGCATATCCTTCGATGAGGCAGACGAACGCTTTTCCGCCTATCGCCAGCGCTTCGCCATCCCGCGCGAGGCTGAAGCGCTGGCCGCATTGGATTGAAGGAACACGCCATGACCACCCACGCCCACACCCTCGCCCGGCTTGCCGCGAAGGACGAAATTCGCACGCTCGCCCTGCTCTATTCGCGCGCGATTGACCGCAAGGACATCGCCCTGCTGCGCGACCTTTACACCGAGGATGCGACCGATAGCCACGGCGACAGCTTCGATGGCAACCAGAAAGACTACTGCGACTTCATCGAGCGCGCCTTGCCGCACATGCCCTATTCGGGCCACCACGCCTGCAACCATCTGATCGAGGTCGATGTGGCAGCGGGTACGGCATGCGGCGAGGTCTATGCGATTGCCTGGCACGCGATTCCCGATGGCGCGGGAGGCCAGCTCGAAGACCTGATGGCGGTGCGCTACATCGACAATTACCGGCTTTGTGCGGATGGCAAATGGCGGTTTGCCAAACGCGTGGTGACCTATGACATGAAGATCCGTCGCCCGCTCGATGGGCCTGCAATTGCCATGCCCGATGCGCTCAATGACCCAAGCTATGGCGAGCTTGCCATGCGGCTGTTTCAGCGCGGCGCGCGCGGATGAGTTCAGGCGGCGGTTGTCATAGCCCGCACATCGTCCTAGCCTCGCGCCTTCACAAAGACGGAGTGCTTCCATGTCCTTGTTTCGCAAAGCTTCGTGCGCCCTGTGCGCGCTGACCCTGACCACCGCTCCACTCGCGGCAAAAATGCCCGACAAGGCCCTGGCCAGCGCGCCGATCTTTACCGCTGATGGCCGCGATGCCGGCTATGCGGTAATCACCACCCGCAAGGATAAGGCGAGGCTGCGGATTTCGCTCACCGGCTTGGCGCCCGGCGAACACGGCATGCATTTCCATGCCGTCGGCAGCTGCAAGGGCGATGGCTTTTCCGGCGCGGGCGGCCATCTCAACCCTTATGCCAAGATGCATGGCAGCAAGAACCCGGGCGGCAGCCACATGGGCGATCTGCCGAACATCATGGTCGATGCCAACGGCCTGGCCCTGACCGATGTTGGCCTCGAAGGATTGTCTCCGGAACTGATCCAGGCGATGTTTGATAAAGATGGCGCGTCGATCGTCATTCACGCCGGGGCTGATGATTACATGACCGATCCCAGCGGCAACAGCGGCGGGCGGATTGCCTGCGGCGTGTTCAAGCATCGGTGAGCAATTTGCTTGCTGTTGAACTGAGCCACGGAGGCGTCTTGCTCACCGGGCAAATGGCGAAGCCAGCGGGCGATGGCCCCTTCCCGGCTGCGCTCGTGATGCACAATGCGCTCGGGATTGGCGACCACGTGCGCGAGGTGGCACAGCGGCTGGCGGCGCTTGGTTACGTGGCGGTGGCCAGCGACGTGTATGGTGGCGGCGGCTCGGCTGGCGATCAGGCGATCAATGGCGCGAGCTATGAAGCAGTGATGAAAGACCCGGCGCTGCTCCGCGCAAGGGTTATCGCGTGGTTTGATCGGGTGGCTGCGATGCCGCAGGTTCGCGCGGACCGGGTGGCGGCGATAGGCTTTTGCTTCGGCGGAGCCTGCGTGCTCGAACTCGCTCGCAGCGGCGCGGCGGCGCGCGCTGTGGTCAGCTATCACGGGCTACTCACCAGCGCGCAACCGATGCAGCCGGGCGGCTTTGCTGGCGAGGTTCACGCCTTTTGCGGCGCGCAGGATCCCTATGCCCCGCTGGCACAGATAGAAAGCCTGCGCGCAGAGATGGCTTCGGCCGGGGTGCGGCACACGATCACCACCTTTGGCGAGGCGGCGCATGGGTTTACCGATCCGGCGGCGGATGGACTGGGGCGGGCTGGAATTGCCTACAATGCCTTGGCGGA
>JANLOZ010000312.1:0-8466 GCA_031366845.1 Novosphingobium sp.
CGGTCATGTTTGGGATACTTGGTGATGAACAGTTGCAACTGCTGTTCAGCCTCGGGGTAGAATTTGGCCTCCCACAGATGGTAGCCATAGGAATATTCATCGTCGCCGGCGTCTGCGGTTGACGGCTTTTCAACCGCCTTCACCGCCGCCATCCGCTTGGCGCTGGGACCAACGTTTTCGGCTGGCGACTTGGACTTTGCCGTTGCGGGGGCTGGTGCCGGGGCCAGGTTGGCCGAGGTGATCGCCGGCTTGGCGGTGATTGCCGCAGGTTTCACCACCGGATCAGCCACGGCCGCGGCGGGTGCGACCACAGGCGCAGCCAACGGCGCGCTCATCGCCGCAAACTTGGCCTCAATCTGGGCGAGACGGTTGCCGTTCTCTTCGCTTTGCGCGGTGAGCCGGGTCATCTGCGATTCAACCGAATCCATCCGGGTCAGCAGATCGGTGACCGGCGTGGTGGCGGGTGTGCCGACCGGCGCGGCGGCGCTGCTACCCTTGGAAATTTCGGGCGGGAAATATTTGCCGTCAGACCCGGGGAATACCTGACGCTGCAGCGCGCTCACTTCTGCCTCAACTTTTTTGAGCCGCGCTTCGGCATCGCTGGCCTTTTGCGCCCAAGTGGGCGCAGCGCTGATCAACAGCGCGAGCATGGCCGATACCAGCAGCGGTTGCTTCCATCGGGATGAGTTGATCATGGCGTGCATCGGTCCCTTGAAATATCTTTCAATCAGGCGGCGAACCTAGCCACATGCCGCCGCGCCTGTCGAGACAAGGTCAGTTCGAAACGGTGGAAGTCGGCGATGGGCCCGGCACGACTACCGCCGGGGCGGGCGACGGCGTCGGGGTTGCCGGGGTGAGCGGTGAGTGGCTGCGCGGACGTGCCTGCACGTGCGGGCGCGGCGCGGCGCTGAATGCCGGGTTCGGAGCATCGCTCGGCGCGAAAGTCGCCACCGCGTTGCCGCTGGGGAAAGCATTGATATCGGTGATGAAAGTCGGTTCAACCGTCGGCGTTTCCTCGCGCAGGATCGACGGCAGCGTCATCGCTGGCGCATAGTACGAGCGCCAGAAAAACAGCCCCGCTGCGATCAGCAGCAAGGCGGCGAAGGCCAGCCACCAGGCAAACCGCGCAGAGGGCACCCGCGCCGGATTGCCAGGTTCATAATCGGATTCGGTTTCCGCCTCAATCGGTGCCGAAAGCCCCAATTCACGGCGCACAAGCTCGACTATCTCGTTTTCGTTCAGTCCAACCGCGCGGGCATAGGACCGGGTAAAGCCGATAGCATAGGTACGCGATGGCAGGCTGGCGAAATCGCCCTCTTCCATCTTGGTGATCAGCCGTTCGGAAATCCGGGTCTTCTGGGCAATGTCGGCGCGGCTCATGCCCGCTGCTTCACGCGCCGCTATCAGGCGTGCGCCAGCACCGGCAAGCGGCAGTTGCGGCTGATCGTTTTCGGGCTCTGACATCCGTTCCGACTGTTGTTTAGGGGTGCGACCGATTTTATGCCGCCAAAAAGGCTGCGCGTGGTGCAATGTCAAGCATAACCGTGTGAAATGACATCAACATGGCAGCGCGGTCGCCGACCTGCATTTTTTGCGCGATCAGTCGCAGTCAATCCCGCGCGCGACGGCCCATGCGGCGAGTTCGGTGCGCAAGTTTGCAGGCGGGCTTGCCAGCCATCCAGCCATTGCGGCTTCGATTTCTGCGACCGAAACCTTGCCGACCAGTTCCTTGATCGGTCCGACCGACGCGGGCGTGATCGACAGCGTTCGCACGCCGATGCCGATAAGCGCCAGCGCCTCGAGCCGCCGACCGCCCATTTCACCGCAAACCGAGACATCGACCCCCTGGCCGTCAACGTTCTTGAGCACACGCGCGATGAAGCGCAGGATCGGAGGGCTCAGCCAGTCATAGCGCTCGGCCAGCTTGGCGTTCGAGCGGTCAGCGGCGAACAGGAACTGGGTAAGATCGTTGGTGCCGATTGAGAGGAACGAGAGTTTCGGCGCCAGCACATCGAGCATTTCTGCCAGCGCCGGAACTTCAAGCATCGCGCCATAACGGATCGCCTGCGGCAATGTGCGTTTCTGGCTTTTGAGCCAGGCGAGCTGGGCTTCAAACACCGCTTTCGCCGCATCGAATTCCCATGGTTCCGAGACCATCGGGAACATTACGTTGAGCGTGCGGCCTGCGGTGGCTTCAAGCAATGCGCGCGCCTGCGCCTTGAGCAAGCCGCTGCGTTCGAGCGCAACGCGCAAGGCGCGCCAACCCATCGCCGGGTTCTCCTCAAGCTCGGCGTGGTCCTGCCGCAGGTACGGCAACGCCTTGTCGCCGCCGATATCGACGGTGCGGAACACCACCGGCTTGCCCGCAGCGGCATCGAGTACATCGCGGTAAAGCCGCGCCTGCCGTTCGCGCGCGGGCAGCGTGGCTGAAACGAGGAACTGGAATTCGGTGCGGAACAGCCCGATCCCGTCAGCGCCGGTCATGCCCAGCAGCGGCAGATCATCGCGCAGACCCGCGTTCATCATCACCTGGATGCGCAGGCCGTCGCTGGTGCGCGGTTCGACATCGCGCATCTTGGCATAGGCGGCCTGCCGTTCACGATTACGCGCGAACCGGGTACCAAAGGCATCGGTCATCGCCTGTGAAGGCCGCGCAATGGCCATGCCGAGATCGGCATCAAGCAACAGCTCGTCGCCTTCGCGCACTAGCCCGCGCAGGCTCTGAACCCGCCCGAGCACCGGGATGCCCATCGCCCGGGCAACAATCACCACGTGGGCGGTGAGCGAACCTTCTTCGAGGATCACGCCCTTCAATCGCCGCTTGTCGTATTCGAGCAGTTCTGCGGGCCCGAGATTGCGCGCGATCAGGATGGCATCACCGCGCAGGCCCTTCGCCGCCGCCGTGCCAAGCTGGCCCGAGACGATGCGCAGCAGCCGGTTCGCCAGGTCTTCAAGATCGTGCATCCGGTCTGCCAGCAGCGGATCGTCGATCTGGCGCATGCGCATCCGGGTGTGCTGCTGGACGCGTTCGATCGCCGCCTCGGCGGTCAATCCGGAATCGATTGCGGTGGTGATCCGGCGGCTCCAGCCTTCATCGTAAGCGAACATCTTATAGGTTTCGAGCACTTCGTCATGCTCACCGCCGACGCCAAATTCGGCCTGCGATGTCATCCGCTCGATCTGTTCGCGCATCTTGCCAAAGGCCAAAAGAACGCGCTGGTGTTCGGCATTTGTGTCTTCGGCGACGGTATGTTCAATGGTGACGCGCGGCTGGTGGAACACCGCGGTGCCCGCTGCGAGCCCTTTGACCAGCGTTAACCCGCGCATCTGCGCCGGGCCGGTCTGCGCCGCAGTCAGCCCCCACGAATCCTCCTCGTCAACCAGCCCGGCGCTGGAAATCAATTCGGACAGCACCATGGCGACGGTCTGCAAAGCCTCAATTTCAACGTCTTCATAGCGGCGCGGATCGACATGCTGGACACACAGCACGCCAATCGCCCGCTCACGCCGGACAATCGGCACCCCGGCAAACGAGTGGAACTTTTCTTCGCCGGTTTCGGGCCGGAACGAGAAGTCCGGGTGGGCGGTGGCTTCGGCGAGGTTCAGCGTTTCAACATTACCGCCGATCGAACCTACAAGTCCTTCGCCCAGCGCCATCCGGGTAACGTGAACCGCCTCTTGCGCCAAACCCTTGGTGGCGTAGAGCTCAAGCATGCCCTCGCGCAGCAGGTAGACCGAGCAGACCTCGCTATCGAGGCCTTCAGCAATAACGTCGACAACGTTGTTGAGCTTCGCCTGCGCGCGATCACGCGATGCCATCACCTCATGCAGGCGGGTCAGAATGGTGCGGGCAGCGGCAGTCGCATTGATCATGGCCGCAAGCTAACGCAAATACAGGCGTTTGACCACGCATGGGTTCGTATTCAGCTATGACGGGCGGTGATCTGGCGAATGCGCCGATTTCCTGCCGGTAGCGACCTTCATGGCCGCTCCCGATCAGCAGGGCATCAGACGAGCGTGATCTCTTCCTTGATCCGCAGTTTGCGCTTTTTGAGAATCTGGACATGGGCCATATCGGGGGCGGGCCGGTTCATTTCGGCCCGGATCTCGCGCTCGAGACCCTGATGCTTGAGTTGCAGTGCGCTGACATGCGACTGTTCCATGGGCAGACTCCTTGGTTGCTCCATCCCGGCCAGTCCGGGTCCACAGCGGAACTTCCGACTCACTCTGGGCAAGTCCCGCAGTTCGATTGTCAGAAAAGCACATTACTATTAACTTGCGAAGTCACTAAGGGAGGAATTGCCCGCGATCTGCGGCGGGTTGATCTGGCTGTGGCCAAGCTGCGATGAAAGGAAGGAGCGCGCGTGAACGAAGACGAGATGCGCAAGCATCTGGAAGTTCTCAAGATTGAGCACCGCGACCTCGACGCGGCAATCGACGCGCTGACGCTGGCCAATGCTGGCGATCAGCTGCAGATCGCCCGGCTGAAAAAGCGCAAGCTGCGACTTAAGGACCAGATGGCGATTATCGCTGATTATCTGATCCCGGATATTATCGCCTGACCTTGCCGGACCCCCAAAACCGTGCCGATACGGAACAGTCCCGAAATGGTCGGGGAACCACGGCATCGCACGGTTGAATCGCCCGATTCGCTAGGGCTATCGCCATTCATCATGGCACGCCCCGCAAGCATCAATCCGCAGATCGTTGAATCGCTTTATGGCGAGGGGCTGGTGCTGTCCGATGAAGTTCGCGCAGCTTTTGATCTGTCAGATCCGCCCTATCCAGGGCACGAGGACATGGCGCGGGTGGCGCTTTCCTGCGAGGCGTTGCGCACGACCACGCGGATGATGCATGCCCTGGCATGGCTGCTCAACCACCGCGCCTATTTTCGCGGAGAAATCAGCGATTTTCAGCTCCGCCGCTATGGCCGCCTGCAAAAAAGCGCCGCCGCCGCCGATCCCGAACGGCTGGCCCTGCTCGCGCCCGAAGTACAGCAACTGATCGCCACGACCGAGCGGTTCTATGCCCGGCTGCTGCGGCTCGACACCGCGTGGCGCGAGGCGGAGGACAGACTGCCGCCGGCGATTGACCGGCTTCGCGAGCGGCTGAGCGGGCTGGTGGGTTAAAGCCTTTTCCTAAACCAGCGCCAGGGCCGCATTCCACTGTGCAATCCGCTTTGCACGGGTCGCCTCATTCATTTTCGGCAAAAACTGCTCGCGCTCGCCGCGCATCGCTTTCGCCGCCTCTCCCAGCGAGCCAAACACTGCTGCCCCCAGCCCCGCCAGCATCGCCGCGCCCAGCGCTGTGGTCTCGACCATCGCCGGGCGCTCGACCGGCAGCGCGAGCATATCGGCAAGATCCTGCGCCACCCAGTCGTTCGCACTCATCCCGCCGTCGATCCGCAGCGACCGCCACGGCGCGCCATCGGCGGCAAAGGCATCGGCAAGGTCGCGCGTCTGGCTGGCCATGGCTTCAAGCGTTGCCCGCACGACATGCGCCTTGCCCGCAGCGAAGCTCAGCCCCGAGATCAGCCCGCGCGCCTCTGGCCGCCAGTGCGGCGCGCCGAGGCCCGACAAAGCCGGAACCACCACCACACCTGCGCTATCCGCCACCGATGCCGCCAGCGTTTCGGTCTCGGCAGCGCTGACGATCAGCCCCAGACTGTCGCGCAGCCACTTTATCATCGACCCCGCAACAAACACCGATCCTTCGAGCGCATAGCTGCGCTTGCCCTCAATCTGGCACAGCACCGTACCGAGCAGACGATTGGCCGAACGCGGCAGCCGAACGCCCATATTGGCAAGGATGAACGCCCCGGTGCCATAGGTCGCCTTGGTTTCGCCCGGCGACAGACAGCCCTGACCTATGGTAGCCGCCTGCTGATCGCCCGCCATGCCGGTGAGCGGGATGGCGGCGCCAAACCATTCGGGCAACGTCGCGCCGAACTGCCCGGCGCAATCGGTCACTTCGCCCAGCGCATTGATTGGCAACCCGAAAAGATCGCATAGCCCAGCATCCCATTGCTTGCCTTCAAGCCCAAGCACCAGGGTACGACTGGCATTGCTGGCATCGCTGATGTGCAGGCCGCCGGTGAGCTTGAACGCCAGCCACGATTCAATCGTGCCGAGCGCCAGCCGCCTTGCCTGCGCCGCGCCGCGTACCGCAGGCTGATTATCGATCAGCCAGCGCGCCTTGGTAGCGGAGAAATAGGGATCGAGCAGCAGCCCGGTCCTGGCCCGAACATCGGCCTCAAGCCCGCGCTTTTTGAGGCTTGCGCAAATGTCAGCGGTTCGCCGGTCCTGCCAGACGATAGCGCGCGCCAGCGGCTCGCCGCTCTGCCGGTCCCAGGCGACCATGGTTTCGCGCTGGTTGGTAATGCCAAGGCAGGCGATCCGCTCCGGCCCGCCCACCCTGGCGATCACCGCACGCGCCACGCCAAGCGTCCGCTCCCAAATCTCGGCGGCATCGTGCTCGACCCAGCCTGGCTGCGGATAATGCTGCGTCAGCTCCGCCTGCGCCACCGCCATCACTTGCCCATTGGCGGCGAAGACCATCGCGCGGGTGGACGTTGTGCCCTCATCGAGCACCAGGATCAGCGGATCGTCAGCCATCAAATTCTCCTCAGCCCTTCCCTAACCGCTCGACAGCCGGGCGACAAATACCCATATCACCCCCATGGACATCCCTGCCAAACCTTGGCCCACTGGCCTCGCCGAGCGCCTCGAACCGCTGGTGCGGCGCGTGCTGGCGCCCAATCCTTCGCCGTTCACCTTTACCGGCACCGAAACCTACATCGTCGGCGCGGGGGAAAACGTTGCGGTGATCGATCCCGGCCCGGATGATCCTGCGCACATCGCCGCGCTGCTCGGGGCGATTGGCGAGGCCAAAGTCGCGGCGATCTGCTGCACCCACACCCACCGCGACCATTCCCCCGCCGCCACAACGCTCAAAGCAGCAACCGGTGCGCCCATCATCGGCTGCGCAGGCCTGGCGCTCGAAGACGACGGCCCGCGCGCCGACGCCGCGTTTGACACCACCTATGTCCCCGACCGGGTGCTCAGCGATGGTGAGAGCATCACCGGCGCCGACTGGACGCTCACCGCCATTTCCACCCCCGGCCACACATCAAACCACCTGTGCTTCGCGCTCGAACAAAGCGGCGCGCTGTTTACCGGCGATCACGTGATGGGCTGGTCAACCAGCGTCGTCTCGCCCCCCGATGGCGACATGGCGGACTATATGGCGAGCCTCGACAAGCTTTATACCCGCAAGGACCGCGTCTATTATCCGGCACACGGCGCGCAAGTGGACAAACCGCAGCAACTGGTGCGCGGGATGATCGGCCACCGCCGCCAGCGCGAACGCCAGATCGTCAAACTGATCGGAGAGGGCGTGGCCGAAATCGCCGCGATGGTCCCGCGCATGTACAAAGGCGTCGATCAGCGGCTGTGGCCGGCTGCCGGCCGCTCGGTGCTCGCGCATCTGATCGATCTTGAAGGCAAGGCGCGGGTAAGCCGCAGGGGCGAGCAATGGCTACTGAGCTAGCCATCGTTGGAGGACAAGAGCATGGCAACGCTTGCACCCGTTTCAGACCACCGACCATCCGATCAACCCGCCGCTGAACAGCGCTTCGCGGTGAAGCTGGCAGTTGCCATGGCGATCACCGTAGTGGCAGGCTTTTCACTGCAACTGGCGATGGGCCGTTCAACTTTTGCCGCGCCACTGCGGGTCCATCTGCATGCCGTGGTGTTCATGGGCTGGGTTGCAATATTCGTCACCCAGACGGTACTGGCTACGCGCGGGCCCTTGGCGCTTCATCGCAGGCTTGGCTGGCTGGCAACGGGCTGGGTGGCGCTGATGGTTGTGATGGGTTTCGTAGTAACGGTGAGCAAAGCGCGCGATGGCCACGTGCCGTTCTTTTTCCGGCCGCAGCAGTTCCTCATCTCCAATCCCGTGACAGTGCTCGTGTTCGCCGGTGTAACCGCAGCTGCGGTGATCAACCGCAAACGCACAGACTGGCACGCGCGGCTGCACCTGTCGGCAATGGCATTGCTACTTGGCCCCGCTTTTGGCCGCTTGCTGCCGATGCCGCTGATGATACCTTATGCTTTCGAGCTCGCGGTTCTCGCCGGGCTGATTTTCATCGTCGCCGGGATGATCCGGGACAAGCGCAAGCTTGGCCGCGTTCACCCGGCGTGGCTGTGCGGCGCGGCGGCAATTGTCGGATCATTGGCACTCGGCGATGCCATCACCTATTCGCCGCTGGGGAACAGCATCTATCACATGGCAACTGCGGGATCGCACGGCGCTGATGTGCCCGGGCTGGAATTCGCGCAGCCGCCGTCCGGCCCTTGATAAGGCCGTGGTGAAGGGCCATTGAAAGGCCATGAGCGCACAGCACACCAGCCTTACCGGCATCGACATCCGCGATGAAATCAACCGGCTCCGCAAGGAGCGAAACGC
>JANLOZ010000006.1:0-46664 GCA_031366845.1 Novosphingobium sp.
GTGAGGACGGGGGGGGTCGGGGCAAGGGCGGGGGGAGTGGCGCTCAAGAGCGCGACGATGAGCGCGGCATAAAAGCCCCTCCTCTTCAGGGGAGGGGTTGGGGTGGGGTCTCTCCGCCTGACGCGACGTTGCGTGCGAAGGAGAGACCCCACCCCAACCCCTCCCCTGAAGAGGAGGGGCTTTTATGCCGCGCTCATCGTCGCGCTCTTGAGCGCCACTCCCCCCGCCCTTGCCCAGACACCCCCCGTCATCACATCCGCCGCGCCGGGCAAAGTCGCCGTCACGCTCTACCGCGACCCGACGCGCGGCGATGGGGCAATCAACCGGGCCGATCCATCGGCCTTCGCCCTGATCGCCGAAACCCGCACCGTCGATCTGCCGCCGGGCGTGGTTACCGTGCGGTTTGAGGGCGTGGCGGGCGGAATTGTCCCGCAATCGGCGATCCTGTTCGGGACTGATCCCCGTGAGCGCAACCGCGATGCTGCACTGCTCAGCCAGAAGGGGCTGGTCGATGGCTTCACCGGACAATCGGTGATCCTGCGCCGCACCGACAAGGCGACCGGCAAGGTCACCGAAGAACACGCGACGGTGCGTTCCGCCGCCGATCGGCTGGTGCTGACCACCCCGCGCGGGGTCGAGGCGGTCTATTGCTCGGGGCTCAACCAGACGCTGATCTATCCCGGCACGCCCGCCGGGCTTTCCGCCAAACCGGTGCTGTCGATGACCACCAAGGACCAGCCCGGCGGACGGGTGACGATTACGCTCGCCTATATCGCCACCGGCTTTGACTGGGACGCGACCTATGTCGGCACGCTCGCCGATGACGGCAAATCGCTGAACCTGCTGTCATGGCTGACGATGGCGAGCGGCGATGAAACCAGCTTTGTCGATGCCACCACCAGCGCGGTGGCGGGGCGGGTGGGCCGGTCTGATGATACGCGGGATGATTCCGGCCGCCGGGCGCGCGATGAAGCGCGGTGGCTGAACAAGTGGTCAAGCTGCTGGCCCGCGGGCACGACGACCAGCGATCTTGGCTCGGGCATCCCGCCGCCGCCGCCTCCCCCACCATCGGCACCGATGGCGATGATGATGGAAAGCGCCGACATCGTTGTCACCGGGGCCATGCGATTGGACAAGGCAATGTCCGCCCCCGTGGCCGTCACCGCCGTTTCCGAAGCACTGGGCGATCTCAAACTCTACCGCATCCCGATACCCGTCACCGTTGCCGCGCGTTCGCAAAAGCAGGTGGCGTTCCTTAATGCCGAGAATGTCAAAGGTACGCTGGTTTACCGATCAAAAATCGGCGGCAGTCCCCAAGATCCCCAGATGCTGTTCCGCTTTCGCAACCGCAAGGCCGATGGTCTCGGTGATCCCCTGCCGGCGGGCAAAGCGGTGCTCTATCAGGAGAGCCCATGGGGCACGCAGTTGATCGGCGAAAGCACAATGCGCGACAAGGCGGTCGACGAGGAAGTCGAGCTGGTGTTCGGCCAGCCGACCAGCGTGACGATGGAAAGCCATGATGAGCAGGATGCCAAGCGCAAGTGGACCGCTGTCACCGTTACGCTGCGCAACGCCAATCCCTATGCGGTCAATTACGAGCTCGAATTCCCCACGGGTTCCGACCAGGTCTATCGCGGACTGCCGGGCAAGCTGGTTCTCAAGCCCGGCAAAAGGCTGTGGCAGATCGTGCTGGCACCGGGGAGCCAGACCAAGGTGAGCTATCAGTACGCTGAAGTAGAGCGGGCGGTGGATTGAATCCGCAACACCTGCAACATTCGTCACCCTGAACTGATGACGACATCATCAGACGCGAGTACATCAGGTTCTGGGGATGCGATATCGCCATGTCCCCGGCCACTTCTTGGCCAGGATCAGGCCAAGTCGGCATTACGCAAGTTCATTCCTGAGGTTTGACGCCACGCAAGGCGGCGAAACGGTTGATTAACCAGCTTCTGAACATCGCAATGGCAGGATCGGCCAGATCGTCGGCATGGAGTTTGAGATAATACCCATAGCCGTCTTCGATCACAACGTCATAGGGCATAACCAGCTGTCCGGCTGCGATCTCCGGGGCGAACATGTCTACATCGCCCAGCATCACCCCTCCCGAAGTCATGGCATACCGTGCAGAGGCGATGGCCGTATCGAAGGCAAGTCCGCCCAGTGTCGGCACCTTAATCAGATTGCCGCGCAGATAATCACTCCATAGCAGGTCGCGAGGCTGGTTATCGAGCTTTAGGTGGAGGAGTTCTTGACCAGCCAGGAACGCCTCGATCTCCTGATTCTGCGCATCTGCGGCGGTTTTCGGTGAACAAATCGGCGCAACGCGCACCTTCCACAACAGATCGGTAATCCGGTTATCAACACTTGGCCGGTCATAGACAATCGCCATGTCCAGATCGGCCTGAGGCAGGCCGGTCACATTTGCGCTCGAAACATCGATCCTGATTTCAGGATTCTCACGGTGAAAATCGCTGAGCATCGGCATGAACATCTGATGGAGCAGCGAAGGCGGCACATGCAGACGCAAGGGCCGGCCCGGCACGTCGTCATCTCTTATCGCGTTCAATGTCTGTTCGATCCGCTCAAGTGATTTGTTCACCACGCCAAGGAGTTCTTCTCCGGCGAGAGTCAATGCCAGCCGTCCTGCGTCGCGTTCGAACAATTGCTTGCCAAGCAAGTCTTCCAGTCTGCTGACATGGCGGCTCATCGCGCTCTGCGACACCGAAAGTGCAGCCGCTCCGCCAGTGAAGCTCAGGTGCCGCCCGACGGCCTCAAAAGCTCGCAAAGCATTGAGCGGCAGCCACCGGCGATTAATCGCTTCTCGGTTTTTGATAGTTCGTCCTTCCTCGCCCTGGCACCCAAATCGAATCCGTCTCAGCCTTAGCCTGACTATTTCAGATGGGGCTATGCCAAAAAATGATTATGCGGCCGTGTTCCGCTCGACCACTAACAATTGAGCACAGGTTCTGAGGCCAGCGCAGGAAGTGAGGAGAGTCCCGATGCCAGACTTGGAATGGGTTGAAGCCCAGTTCAATGCTCGCCGGGTTGGTCATACCTTGCCGCAGGGACTCTACACCGATCAGCGCGCATTCGATTTCGACATGACGGCTATCTTTGGCCACAGCTGGCTGATGGCCGCATTCGAATGCGAGCTGCCCAAGCCCGGTAGCTATCTGGCGGTTACCGTTGGCCGGTCGCCGATACTCATCACGCGCAATCGCGACGGCGAGATTAAGGCGTTTCACAATAGTTGTCGCCACCGCGGCTCGATTCTCTGCCAACCCGGTCACGGTTCAGCTGCACGGCTCGTGTGCCCCTATCATCGCTGGACATATGATCTTGATGGCACGCTGCTGGCGGCTGGTCGCATGCCTGACAACTTCAGGAGGGAAGAGCACGGGCTGAAGCCTGTAGCGATCGAATGCATTGCCGGTGTGGTCTTCATCTGCCTTGCCAAAAACCCACCTTCAATCTCTGATTTTGCAGAGAGGTTTGCGGTCTATGCTGCGCCGCATAATTTCAAGGATGCAAAACTCGCGACCTCTGGCGTGCTTGTCGAGTATGCCAACTGGAAACTGGTGATGGAAAATGCGCGTGAGTGTTATCACTGTGCCACCGGCCATCCTGAGCTTTCCAGGACTTTTCCGGTCGGCATGTCGAAGCATTTTGACTCTGGCGAAGCTGCCCGCAACACAGCCTTCGCTGCACGGATGGATGGCCTTGGCCTGGCCCATATCCCGATCGAAGGCGATTGTTGGCAAATTGCCCGCTTCGCGCTCAACGAGGGTTGCCTTTCGATTTCCAGCGATGGTCAGCATTTGTCAAAGAAGCTGATGTGCGATCTTGACCGGGGCGATCTTGGTTCGATGCGATGGGCAATCGACCCGCATCTCTTTGCCCACACAACAGCCGATC
The DNA here is from genome assembly GCA_031366845.1 of Novosphingobium sp. GTDB lineage: Bacteria > Pseudomonadota > Alphaproteobacteria > Sphingomonadales > Sphingomonadaceae > Novosphingobium. The sequence continues at coordinate 3,919 of JANLOZ010000006.1, forward strand.
AGGCTTTCGTGTTCAGCTGCATGCCGGTCGGCCCTGCCGAAACCCATGTCCTGAGCAAATGGTTTGTTCACAAGGAAGCGGTGGAAGGGGTCGACTATCACCTCGAGGAGCTGACCGACTTGTGGAGCCGGACCAATGATCAGGACAAGTGGCTCGCCGAGAACAACCAGCTCGGCGTGAACAGCCCAGGATACACACCGGGACCCTATTCCCAAGATGCCGAGATGCTCGCCCAGCATTTTACTGACTGGTATTGCGACAAGGCCCGTGCATACATTGTTGCCCATGTCGATTAAGCCACCCACCGGTGTGAGACCGGAAACCCTCGCCGTTGCATTCGGATACGATCCACAAAGCGCTTCTGGATCGGTCAAGCCGCCGATCTACATGACCTCAACATTTGTCTACCCTTCGGCCCAGCATGCCAAAGACGTCCACGAGGCCTTCTTCAACGGCACTGGTCCCCAGGCAGGCGAGACGCAGCATATCTATTCGCGGCTCGGGCATCCCGGACTCGATATCCTCGAAGCACGCCTGGCGGCGATTGACGGAGCCGAGGCGGCTGCGGCTTTCTGCAGCGGAATGGCCGCGCATTCGTCTATCGCCCTTTCTTTCGTCCAACCCGGCGACAGCGTATTGCACGGCAGACCGATCTACGGCGGCGTCGATCTGCTCTACAATCTGATTTTGGCGGAGCACGGTGTGCATGCTTCGGCCTACCTCGACGGAATTGACGAGGCGAACGTCCAAGCCGCCGCTCAAGCCGCGATGGCCAAAGGCCCGCTCAAACTGATCATTGCCGAAACACCGGCCAACCCGACTGCGGCGATCGTCGATCTGGCCCTGATGGTGCGGATTGCTGACGAAGTGGGCGCGCAGCAGGGGCATCGCCCCCTGGTCGTCGTCGATAATACTTTGCTTGGCCCCTTCGCCCAGCGCCCGATCGAACTTGGTGTCGATCTGTGCCTGACCTCGCTGACCAAATACTGCGGCGGGCACAGCGACTTGCTGGCCGGCGGCATCACTGGTCGGCGCGAACTGATAGACCGCCTGCGGCTGCTCCGCACGACATGGGGCAACCACCTGGATCCCTACACGGCGTGGCTCGTGACGCGCAGTCTTGAATCAGTGCACGTTCGCACCGAGCGGGCGATGAGCAATGCCCGCGGTGTGGCGGAATTTCTCCGCGATCACCCCAAGGTCGCGGGCGTTACCTTTCTGGGCTTCCTGCCCGAAGGAAGCCGCGAACGGGCCGTCTATGATCGCCAGTGCAAGGCCGCGGGATCGACTTTTTCATTTCATCTCCATGGCGGTGAAGCCGAGGCATTCCGCATGCTTGACCGGTTGCAGCTTATCAAGCTGGCAGTCAGTCTGGGCGGATCGGAAACGCTGATCTGCCATTCCGCTACTACGACCCATTATGCTGTTCCACCCGAGCAGCGACTTGAAGGCAGGATTACCGACGGCACCATGCGCCTTTCGGTCGGACTTGAACACGTCGACGATCTGATCGCGGACCTGGCGCAGGCATTGGAAGCAGTGTGATGGAACTCAATTTTACCGGAACTGACCTTTGTGCAGTGAACGGCACACGCAGCGCGGTGAAGGCTCACTACGCTGTCGTAGTAGTCGGAGCTGGCCCCAGCGGCATCGCCGCAGCAATCGACGCGGCAAGTGGTGGCGCTTCTGTGCTACTCGTTGATGAAAATCCCGTTTCCGGCGCGCTGATGGGCAATGATGTGCCGCTCTTTTTCGGCGGCCGAATGACAGCGGCTACCCAGAACAGCGAACGGATGCTTGAGGCGGTGTTCATGAGCATGCCCGCGCTTGAACAGGCGATGGAGGCCGGAGCCGAACTGCTGCTCGGGACGACCGCATGGGGGGTCTATCGCAATGGCCCCGGTGTTGCGAGCTTGCCCGAACAGGTTGTTGGCCTTGCCGATGCCGATCACTCATGGCTTGTCGGCTTTGACAAGATAGTGCTTGCCACCGGCGCACGCGATCTGGCGATGGCCTTTCCTGGGTGGAACCAGCCGGGCGTGATGGGGGCTGCTGCACTGCGCATGCTGCTCACGCGATACGAGGCGTTCGACGGGCGGCGCGTGCTAATCCTCGGCTCGCACGACCTTGCGCTGGAAACGGCGCTGCTGGCGATAGAGCGCGGTATCGAGGTCGTCGGACTCGTCGAAGTGCGCGATGTGCCGCAGGGCAATCTTGCGCGCGTAACCCAAATCGAAGGACTTGGCATCCCGGTCCACTGCGGCGCTCATCCGATAGCGGCAAAGGGCGGGGTCAATGGCGTCGAGCAAGTCACTCTCTGCGATGGCCAGGTGATCGTCTGCGACACGATATGCATGGCGATTGGCCTGGTCCCGTCAATCGAACTTGTCGATGCGATGCATGGGGCAAGGACGCTGGATCCGTTGCGCGGCGGCTATGTGCCTGCGGGCGAAGCCGGGATCGTCGCGGTCGGCGACTGCGCGGGACTTGCCGACACAGGTTTCGACCATATCGCCTACCGCATGGACTGGATGCGCGCGCTGTCTGCCATCCACGCCGACGACACGATCATATGCCAGTGTGAGGAAGTTACGCGCGCCGACCTGATCGGGGTTCAACCGCCCAACTACCTCTCCCGTCCCGCGCCGATGTGCGCGCGTTCGCTGGCAACGTTGCTGCACGATGGCCCGGCTAACCCCGATCAGATCAAGCGCCTGACCCGTGCCGGTATGGGTGTTTGCCAGGGCCGCCGCTGCCGCGATCAGGTGGCGATGTTGCTCGCCTTGGAATCAGGCAAGCCGTTCGGCAGCATCCCGCTCGCTACGCACCGCGCGCCAGTCCGCCCGCTGCCGCTCAAAATCATGGCCGACTGGAACGAGCCCGAGGCCATGTCAGCCGCCTGGGACGTGTGGTTCGGCATCCCGACCCAATGGGTTCCCGAAGAGGATATCGGCACGCCCCATGAGGACGCGCACCGCGAGATGCTCTATACGGGCATGTACAAATGACCGGCAGCCAAGTCGTTATTGTGGGTGGTGGCGTCACGGGCCTGAGCGCGGGCTGGTGGCTGGCACGCTCGGGCGTGAAGGTCACCGTGCTCGACAAGTTCATCGTCGGCTGGGAAGCATCGGGCCGCAATGGCGGCGGGGCATCGCACTACCAAAGCCCCCTTTTCGATGAAGAGCAGCGGCTCTGGCCGCAAATGGACGAACTGCTCGGCTATCCGACCGAGCACCAAAAAGACCGCATAATCATCGCGATGACCGAACGGCAATGGGAGCAATATCGCTTCGTCGCGGAACGGCACGACCGGCTCGGCCACCCGGTCGAGCTGCTTGACACCAAACAGGTTCAGGACGCCGTGCCGCTCGCGGGTGACACTTGCTTTGGCGGCGTGCATTACAAATTCGGCGGCCATGCCAATCCGCAGCGCAGCGTTCAGGCCTATGCCTGGGCCTTGCAGGATCTGGGCGGCACGATCATTCAGCACAGCCCCGTGACTGGCTTTGAAACGGCGGGCGGCAAGGTCACCGCGGTGAAGACCGCCACAGCAACCTATGGCTGTGACTCGGTCGTGGTGGCAGCAGGCCCGCAAATCCCGCAGCTGATGGCACAGCTTGGCGTCACCGTTCCGCTCGCCCCCGCTCGCGCCGAAATGATCATCACCGAACCCGCCCCAATGATGCCGATTGGCGGCGTCGATGGGCACAAACTCTATGGCCGCCAAACAATGCGCGGCAACCTTGCCTATGGCGGGGGTCCGCATGAGTGGGTTGCTGTTGACGAGAGCGGGCCTGCTGCGCGCCCGTCGACGCCCCTTATGCGCAATCTTGCCAGTCGGCTGGCCGAACTGCTGCCAAAGGCCGCGCATTTGAACATCATCCGCAGCTGGGCAGGCGTGATCGAGAACTCACCCGATGGCCGCCCGATCCTCGACCGGCTGACCAGCCCGGACAATGTTGTGGTCGCATCGATGTCGGGCGTCGGTTTTGGCCTGTCGCCTGCTTCGGGCCATGCCATCCGGGATCTGGTGATCGACGGTGCGTGTTCGTTCGCCAATATCGATATCCTCAAGCTGTCGCGCTTTGACAGGCTGGAAGCCGATTGGCGCGAGAAGCGCGGGTGGATGCCGATTTCATGAGCCGGTATTCGGCGCTTGGATTGCTGCGCGGCGCGTTCAACGGACAGAAGCACTGGCAGCCCGCCTGGCGCGATCCCGATCCCAAACCGGCATATGATTTCGTGATTATCGGCGGTGGCGGGCATGGGCTGGCGACGGCCTACTACCTGGCGAAGGTGCATGGGTTACGCAACATCGCGGTCATCGAAAAGGGCTGGATCGGCGGCGGTAATACCGGGCGCAACACCACCATCGTCCGATCGAACTACCGGCTGAAGCCACTGCACGAATTCTTCGAATTCGGCATGAAGATGTGGGAGCATCTGAGCGACGAGCTGAATTATAATGTCATGTTTTCCCCGCGCGGCGCGATGTTGCTCGGCCATTCGGACGCAGACATGGTGAAACTCGCCGAGCGGGGCGACGCCATGCGCTGCGACGGGATCGACGCTGATCTTATGACGCGTGACGCGGTAGCGAAGCGCGAACCGCAGCTCGACATGTCCCGCAGCGCGCGCTTTCCCATTCAGGGCGGCCTCATCCAGCGACGTGGAGGAACTGCTCGCCACGATGCCGTTGCTTGGGGCTATGCGCGCGCCGCGGATGGCCTCGGCGTCGATATTATCCAGAAATGCGAAGTCACCGGCTTTGTCCGCAATGGCGACGCCGTGGTCGGGGTTGAAACGACACGTGGTCGGATCGGCGCGGGCCGGGTTGGCATTTGCGTCGCGGGTCACAGCGGCCATGTCGCGGGGCTCGCTGGTCTCAAACTGCCGATTGAATCACAAACCCTCCAGGCCATGGTGACCGAGGGCGTCAAACCCATGATCAACAGCGTTATCATGTCGCAATCGCTGCATTGCTATATCAGCCAGTCGGACAAGGGCGGCATTGTATTCGGCGGCGATCCCGACAATTGGCCAAGTTATGCCCAGCGCGGCAATCCGATGGTTATGGAAGCCGCAGTGGCGCAAGGATTAGCGCTCGTCCCTGCTCTATCGCGTTTGCGGATGGTAAGAACCTGGAGCGGTGTGACAGACATGAGCTTTGACGGATCACCGATCATCGGTGAGACGCCGGTGCCAAATCTCTTCCTGAATGGCGGCTGGTGCTATGGCGGGTTCAAAGCAACGCCTGCATCAGGCTGGACTTATGCGCAGACCCTCGCGACTGGCAAACCGCACGAACTCATAGTCCCCTTCTCCCTCGAACGCTTCAAGCGCGGCGCGACTATCGACGAAAACGGGAGCGGTCCGATGCCGAACAGCCGCTAACGATGCAGATCAGCTGTCCCCATTGCGGCCCGCGGGCGCAAGCAGAGTTCATCTACGAACGCACAGTCGATTCGGTCGTACCGCTCGAAGCAGCGCCCGAAGCGGCCATGGCCGCGCTCTTTACGCGGAGCAATCCAAGAGGGATCGATGATGAAATTTGGCGGCACACTTATGGCTGCCGCGCTTGGATGGTCCTCACCCGCCACCGGGTAACAAACGAAATCACGTTAGTACGAGGCGTGGGACCGGAGGCACTGCCATGAATGGTCCTTCACGCGAACCAGGTGGCGCGACTGTTAGCTTCACTTTTGACGGCAAACCCTATCTGGCACGCAAAGGCGATACTCTTGCCGCCGCGCTGCTCGCTAATGGCATCGGACTGGTCGGGCGAAGCTTCAAATACCACCGCCCGCGCGGGATTATGACGGCGGGCGTGGAGGAACCCAACGCGTTGGTGTCGGTGGGCGAAGGCGGACGGACTGAACCCAATACGCGAGCGACCGACGTGTTTGTCTATGAAGGGTTGGTTGCCAGGAGCCAGAACCGCTGGCCCAGCCTCAGCTTCGATTTGGGCGCGATTTTCGGCCTTGCTTCACCAGCATTGCCTGCGGGCTTTTATTACAAGACCTTCTTTGGCTCGGCCAAGCGGTGGATGTTCTACGAATATTTCATCCGCAAGGCAGCCGGCCTTGGCAATGCTCCTACAGAGGCCGATCCCGACTGCTTCAGCCATCGCGCAGCGTTCTGCGATGTGCTTGTCGTGGGCGCAGGTCCGGCGGGGCTTTGCGCTGCGCTCGAAGCAGCAGAGGCAGGCAAACGGGTTATCCTTGTTGAGCAAGACAGCATTCTCGGTCCCTCACTGCTGCATGATCCGCAAGAGTTGGACGCGGCTTGGATCGACACCACCGCAGTGCGCATCACCACATTGGGCGGTCGCATCCTGACGCGCACCACGGCTTCGGGCTATTGGGAGCATGATCTGGTCACGTTGGCCCAGCGCATTACCGAGCCTGGACAAGTTCCGCACAATGGATTGCCGCAGCGGCTGTGGCACGTCCGCGCAGGCCAAGTGATACTTGCCACTGGCAGCATCGAGCGGCCAATGGCGTTTGCGCATAACGACCGGCCGGGCGTGATGCTTTCGCAGGCGGCGCGCAGCTATGTGCGGCGCTTCGGCGTGCTCCCCGGCAAGCGCGTTGTGATCGCGACCAACAATGACGATGCCTATAAGACCGCCTTTGCCTTAAATGCAGCGGGTGCGGAGATTGTCGCGATTCTCGATGCGCGCCCGGCCCCCGCCGGGGCCGATTGCGGTTTTGCGGTTCACAACAATGCCGTTCCTCTCTCCACGAAAGGCGCGCGACATTGTCTGAAGGGGGTGAGCGCGCGGCTTGGCAACATCACACAAAGCTGGGGCGCCGATCTGCTCGCTGTATCGGGCGGGTTTACGCCGGTCGTTCACCTTCATATGCAGGCAGGCGGCACACTCGACTGGAACGAGGCGGCGCAAGCCTTTGTGCCGGGGGCATCGCGTCAGAATGTGGCGACCATCGGCGGTGCGGCAAATCCTGATCCGGTGTTCACGGTTACACCCGTTTCGAAGCCGAAAAAGAGTTTCATCGATTTCCAGAATGATGTGACACTCGCCGATGTCGACCTGGCATGGGCAGAAGGTTATCGTTCGGTCGAGCATATGAAGCGCTACACCACGCTTGGCATGGCGACCGATCAGGGCAAGCTCAGCAACATGGCCGCGCTTGGACGACTCGCGGAAAAGCAAAGCCTAGCCATTCCCGAAGCGGGCCTCACCACTTTTCGTCCGCCCTATACGCCCGTTAGCATGGGCCTGCTCGCGGGCGCAGGGGCTAAAAATGCAGGGGCACATTTCCGCCGTCTCGCGCTCTACGATGTCCACGCCGCGAAGATGCCCATCTGGCAACCGCTCGGCCATTGGTTCCGCCCGCGTGCCTATCCGACTGAAGGCGAGACGCTGGGGCAAGCAGCTCTGCGTGAGGCCAGGACGGTTCGCACAACAGTCGGCATGACCGATGTTTCGACACTCGCCAAATTCGAAGTCAGCGGGCCGGATGCCGCTGCTTTCCTTGAAATCATTTGCGCAACCAGTGTTGGCAAACTCGCTGTCGGTCGGGGCCGCTATACGTTCATGCTGCGCGAAGATGGCTTTGTGTTTGACGACGGCACCGTCTGGCGACTCTCCGAGAACCGCTTCCTGTTGACGAGTTCAACCGGCGGCGCGGACAAGATGGCGACGCATATCTCTTATGTCCGGCAGTATCTCTGCCCGCAGATGCGCGTCTCCGCTGTCAATGTGCAGGAACATTATGCCGGGATTGCCGTAGCCGGGCCGAGCGCAAAATCAGTGATAACGGCGCTGATTGATGAAGATCCCCCGCGCCATATGTCGACAATGCCTGCTGCCATCGCAGGTGTGCCAGTGATTGTCCTGGCAGCCAGCTATAGCGGCGAACGTGCATTTGAAGTCTATAGCGAAGCAAGCCATGCCGCGCCGGTTTGGACCGCGTGCGAACAGGAAGTTTTCGCACAGGGCGGCTGCCTTTACGGCATGGATGCAATGGAATTTCTCCGCATCGAAAAGGGGCATCTGGTCGTCGGCGGTGAGGTTGATGGACGGATGACGCCGCATGATCTCGCGCTGGACAAGATGCTCAACAAAGCGTGCGGCTATGTTGGCGCCGCGGGCCTGACGCGGCCCGCCTTGTCCGAACCGGGACGTCACCAACTGGTCGGACTTGTAGCAATCGAGGGTGATATTCCCGAAGGGTCAATGTTGGTGACAAGCGAGGGCAGGCCCCCTGATGGTCATGTCAGCGCCGCTGGTTGCCGCATCATGGCAGGTGGCTCGATTGCACTTGGACAGTTGGCGGACGGATTCGTTCGCTACGGTGAGGAGCTGATTGCGACATCGCCCACGCGGGGACAAAAAGCGCGCGTCCGCGTCGTGCATCCGCATTTCTATGATACAGCGGGAGAGCGTTACCGTGACTGATGTTACGATCACGGTCCTGCCTGCTGCGCCGCTGCACGTCCTCGAAATTTGGAGCAATCCAGGCGAGGTGGCCAAACGGTTCGAGGCCACAAACGGATTTTCCCTTCCAGCAATCGGCCGTTCTGCTGGATCGGACGCGCTTCGTACGATCCGTTTTGAGCCCACCGTATGGTTGGTTGAAGGCGATGCAAGCACCCTTTCCGGTGTGCTTGCAGAGGATGGCGCCGTCACTGCCATTGGTGGTGGCATCGTGCGCATCCGACTGTCCGGTCAGGGATGGCGCACGCTGCTCATGGAAGCCGGTGTGTTCGATGCCGAGTCACCCGATTTTGCGCCGGGGTGCAGCGCAGCCACGATCATCGACCATGTGAACGTGCGCCTCCACGTGGTGAGCAACGATAGCTGTGACGCCTATGTGCCATCAAGCTTCAGCGCAGGGCTCATGCATTTCTGGCTGATGGCAGCGGGGAACCTGGTGGAACTCTGATCGCTTTTCAGCGCCCGGGCGAACGATCCGTCGTTGCTGGATTTCGTGGTGCACTGTCAGCCTGGCCTTATGAATCGCACGCTGTGGACCGGGAACCAGAGGCAAGACAGGATCATGTAATACCAACCGCCCAATGAAATGACTCTTTTATGCCCTCTCCCGTTGAGCTACGCTCGACTGTGTCTCAGGGGAGAGGGTTGGGAGAGGGGGCCGTCGCCGCAGTACCCCTCTCTACTGCGGCTAAGCAGCAAGCTGCCAAGCCTGCGTATCTCTCCCCTGAAGGGGAGAGAGAAAAGCGGTCATTTCATCGGACGGTTGGTATAATAGCGAATAAGGGCGCAGCCCCGTGCCCTGTTCATCAGCATCCGATGTTGGATGCCATGTTCAATTGCCCAGCCATCCAGGGATAAGTGCTGATGAGAGGGGGCATGATGACATCGCGCAATGCCTGGCTGCATAGCCCTGCCGCGAGCTTTGGAATGTCACCCAATTCGCCCGCGCGCGAGACGATCTGCACTTGCCGTGCGAATCGCCCGCGGGTCATTGGCTCGACCCGGACTTGTGGCAAAAGCTCTTGCACAGCCGCAAGGCAGACGGGCGTTGTTATGGTCCAGCCAAACCCCGCTGCGACAAGTGCCATTTGCTGATGCGACGACTCGACCTCGACCGTTTGCGGCAATTTCAATTTCATCCGGACAATCTGCCGTTCGATCTGCTGGCCCATGCCGGTCAGCCTCGAAAAGCGGATGAATGGTATCGTCGGCGGTCGCCCGGAAATATCCACCGGTTCGCGATAGTTCCTGGGAAAAACGAGGATGAAACTCTCCTCAAACACCGGGTGCAATTCCACCGTATCGCGGTACTCCATATTGAAGCTGCCGGTTACCAGCATATCGATATCGCGGGCGAGAAACCCTCCTTGATGTTCCATCGAAATGCCCGAGCGGATATTCCACCGATCAGCCCGATGCCCCAGGCTGCTCAGAATTGGTGTCGTCAGCTGGTTTGCCAGGCTGAAAGACATCGCAACCGTAATGCTGGAAATCGGCAGATTTGCTCCCTCGCGCACGGCGTCAAATGTCGAGCGGGCTTGCTCGATCAGGCTTTTGCCGCGCGCGATGAGTGCTTTACCGCTCGCGGTCAGTCCAAGTGGGCGCATCGTCCTGTCAAACAGCGGCGCGCCAATGCATGCCTCAAGTTTGGCGATGGTCTGCGAAACCGCTGATTGGGTGACTTGCAAATGGGCGGCGCATTGCGACATTCCGCCGAGTTCGACGGTCATTACAAACACTTCCAGCGCGTGCAGATCAAATTCCTGCGGCAGCTTCACGATGCGAGGCTCCAAATCATCAACATAACTAATGATAATATTTAGGCGAAGCTTTTTGTAATGACCATGGGCAATTTAGGCATGGTCCAGGGAAGTTCAGTGGCGGTGCGTGTGTGCATCAATTCGCCCGATCACGCGCGCTTCCTCCGACTATCCTTGTGCGGCTGTGGTCAAGGCCTTCCACAGCCAAGGCGCAAAACTGCGCCATACCTCGACATGAAAACGCGCTTCCGACTCGCGGATGATAATGACCTCAACGCCTTCGTAGACTGTCCGCGTCGCCCGCTCTGCGTCAAAACGCTCCAGGTCGAGCGGGCACCCTGAGATCAAAATTTCTGCAGCCCGTTTGCCTTCAATGACGATGCAGATGGCGCGCTCGCTGATATCGGTGATGGCGAGCGGCAGGCCTGTTCCCATCGGAATGGTCGTTCCGGCTGGGGCACGCAGCAGCCATTCATCAGGCCCAAGGCAGGCGATGCCGCCTTCAGTCTGCCCGATGTTCCCGGGCACTTTGACGCCGAGCAAAGTTTCAAGCACCTGTGCCTGTCGCGCTCGCAACGAATAACGCGCCATCGGTGGGGCAAGGCTGATCGTCACCCCATCGGCCACAAATGGTGTCGCAGGAACCGGCTCGTGGCGGGAAAGCTGATCAGCCATTCAACCGCGCCCCATCCGGATCGTAGAAGACCATGCTGCTCACCTTAACAGCGTGCGTTTTGCCCGGCATCGGGATGTAGAGCATCTCGCCCATTATGCCCTTCCCGCCCGCGACCAGCGCCAGCGCGATCGAACGTCCAAGCGCCTCGCTCCAATATGAAGATGTGACATGGCCGATCATCGTCATCGGGATCGGTTGATGGGGATCGGCAACGATCTGCGCGCCTTCTTCCAGCACAACATCAGGATCATCGGTGAGCAGTCCGACCAGCTGCTTGCGGCCCGGTGCGACAATATCGGGACGTGTGAGCGAACGCTTCCCGACAAAATCGATCTTCTTCTTGCCCACGGCCCATTCAAGCCCGGCATCAAAAGGGGTCACCGTACCGTCAGTATCCTGCCCGACGATGATGAAGCCCTTTTCGGCGCGCAGGACGTGCATCGATTCAGTGCCATATGGCGTGATTCCATAGCTCGCCCCTGCGGCCATAACTCGCTCCCACAGCGCGCGCCCATAAGCGTTTGGCACGTTGATTTCGAACCCCAGTTCACCGGTAAAGCTTACCCGGAAAAGCCGCGTTGGAATGCCGCAGATTGTGCCTTCGCGGATCGCCATATGCGGGAAGGCGGCGGCGGAAAGATCGATACCTTCAACCAGCGGTTCAAGCACCTTTCGTGCATTGGGACCCTGCAGCGCGATAACCGCATATTGCTCGGTCGTGCTGGTCAGCCACACATCGAGGTCTGGCCATTCGGTTTGGAGATAATCCTCCATCATGTTGAGAACGCGCGCCGCGCCGCCCGTCGTCGTCGTCAGATGGAAGCGATCGGTTGCGAGCCTTGCCGAGACGCCGTCGTCGGCAATGAAGCCGTCTTCCTTTAGTAGCAGGCCATAGCGGCACCGTCCCGGCTCAAGCGCCTTCCAGGGGTTGGTGTACATGCGGTTGAGGAATTCTGCCGCGTCGGGTCCGACAACCTCGATCTTGCCAAGCGTTGAAGCGTCAAAAATGCCAACTGAGGACCGAACTGCGCGGCATTCGCGATTGACCGCCGCGCGCATATCTTCACCCATTTTAGGGAAGTAGCGCGCACGTCGCCACTGCGCGACCAACTCGAACACGGCACCGTGTTTTTCGGCCCAACCATCGATATTGGTCTTGCGGATCGGCTGAAACAGGTCGCCCTTGGCGTGACCTGCGAGAGCACCGAAAGTCTGCGGGGTATAGGGCGGACGAAAGGTAGTTAGCCCGACATCGGTCACCGGACGACCAAGTGACCGCGACGCGATCTGCAGGCCATTGATGTTCGAAGTCTTGCCTTGATCGGTTGCCATACCGTTAGTGGTATAACGCTTGATGTGCTCGATAGACTTGAAGCCCTCGCGCACCGCCAGATTGATATCCTTGTCGGTCACATCGTTCTGGAAATCGACGAAAGCCTTGATTCGATTCCGGTCATAGGGCGTGGGCAGCACATCTATAGCTTCGCCGCCGCCGAAGCTCCACTTGCCCGAACAGGCCCCGACACAGCGGACTTTTTCATTGGGTTTGCCGGGCACATAGGCGCCCAGATCAACGCACCAGACTAGACTGCCCTTGCTTTGCGACCAGAGGTGGACGCTAGGAGTCCAGCCGCCTGCCATTAACAGGGCGTCGCAGGGAACGCGCATTGCATCCGAACCATCGTTGCGTGCTACCGTGATACCGGTGACACAGTGGCGACCGTCAACATCGATTACGCTGTGCCCCTGTTTGACGGTGATGCCCAGTTGCCCAGCCTCGGCCAGTAGCGCCTCATCTACCGTCTCGCGCAAGTCGATGATCGCTATAATCGCGATCCCAGCTCGGGCATGGGCAAAGACATCGTGCCAGCCGCTGTCATGTCCTGTCATCAATGCGATCGACTTGCCCACCGCGACCGCGTGGCGGTGCAGGTAGGTCCGCGCTGCCGAGGCCAGCATCACCCCCGGCACATCGTTGCCCGCAAACACCAGCGGGCGTTCGATCGCGCCTTGGGCCAGGATCACTTCGTCGGCCCTGATTCGCCAGAGTTTTTCCCGCGCGCCTTCGCCAATATGTGGCAAATGATCGGTCAATCGCTCGACCGCACCGACAAAGTTATCGTGATAGTATCCGAATGCCGTCGTCCGGCTGAGGACGGTGACGTTGGGAGTGGCGGCCAAATCCTTCAGGCTTTCCTTGAGCCATGGCCACAACGCAGGATCCGCCAAAGCGCCACCGCCGGGTTCGTCCTGATCGTCGATCAGGATAACGCGCTTGGTTGTTCCGCTGGCTTCCAGTGCGGCGTCGATCCCGGCCGGTCCGGCCCCGACGATCAGCAGATCGCAGTGAGCATAGGTGGCAGAATAATGATCGGGGTCCTCTTGGCTCGGTGCCTCTCCCAGTCCGGCCATACGCCGGATTGCAGGTTCATAGAGCCGGTCCCAGAAGGATCGCGGCCACATGAAGGTCTTGTTATAGAACCCCGCCGGAAGGAACATCCCGAGCCGGTCGTTAATCGCACCAAAATCAGTCTTGAGCGACGGCCAGCGGTTCTGGCTTGTCGCTTCAAGCCCATCATAAATCTCGATTGCCGTGGCGCGCAGGTTGGGCGTGAAACGGCCCGGCGCGCGGATCACCGAAACCAGCGCATTGGGCTCCTCGCTCCCCGCTCCCAGAAGGCCGCGCGGGCGATGGTACTTGAATGATCGACCGAACAGCAACACCCCGTTGGCAAGCAATGCCGAGGCAAGGGTATCGCCCGCGAACCCCTGATAGCCCACGCCATCGAAACTGAAGCGAACCGGGCGGCTGCGATCAATGCGTCCACCCACTGGCAAGCGAAAACCACTCATCGCTTCGGTTCCCCGGCCTTGTAGGTCACTTCGAACTTGTCGGTAACCGTATCGCGAACCGCGTTGAAAAAGCGGCCGCAGCCATGAATATGCCGCCAGCGTTCGCTGTGCCGTCCTCGGGGGTTGGCGCGGATGAAGAGGTATTGCTCCCACTCTGCATCGCTTAGCGCAGACGGATCGGGCGGACGGGCGATATGAGCTTCGCCGCCATAAGCAAATTCGATTTCGGGGCGCTTCTCGTCGCAATATGGGCAGTGGATCAATATCATCAGTGCGCCACCGCCGCCGCCGCCGCTTCGTCGATCAGCCTGCCACTGCGGAAACGATCAAGATTGAACGGCGCGTTGATCCGGTGCGGCTCGTCCTTGGCCATGGTATAGGCGAGCAAGTCCCCCGCCCCTGGTGTGGCCTTAAAGCCGCCGGTGCCCCAACCGCAATTGACGTAGAGTCCCTTGATCGGAGTTTTTCCCAGAATGGGCGAGCGATCGGGAGTGACATCGACAACCCCCCCCCAACTGCGCAGCATCCGCATCCGCCGAAAAATCGGGAATATCTCGCAGATCGCCGCCAGGGTGTGCTCGACTACGTGAAGCGCGCCGCGCTGCGAATAACTGACATATTGGTCGGTCCCCGCCCCAATCACCAGCTCGCCCTTGTCGGACTGACTCATATAGGCGTGGACAGTGTTCGACATCACTACGCATGGAAACACCGGCTTGACCGGCTCGGAAACGAGTGCTTGCAACGGGTAACTCTCGAGCGGAAAATCGAGTCCGGCCATCTGCATGATGACCGAGCTGTTGCCAGCCGCCGAAACCCCGATCTTGGGCGACGCGATGAAACCGCGTTCGGTCTCGACCCCGGCGACCGAGCCGTCCGTATTGCGGCGGATCCCGGTGACCGCGCAGTTCTGGATGATGTCTACCCCCAGCCCTGCCGCAGCGCGGGCATATCCCCAGGCGACGCTGTCATGCCGTGCTGTCCCGCCCCGGCGCTGCAGCGCGGCACCGAGAACCGGGTAGCGTGCGCTGGGTGAAATATTGAGCGGAGGACAATAGGCTTTTGCCTCGTCCGCCGTCAGCCATTCATTGTCGACGCCGTTCAGACGGTTGGCATGGATATGCCGCTTGAAGCTTTGGATATCATGCACATTGTGCGCGAGCATCATCACCCCGCGCTTTGAATACATGATGTTATAATTGAGTTCCTGGCTGAGTCCGTCCCAGAGCTTCACTGCGTGATCGTAGAGGTGCGCGCTTTCGTCGTAGAGATAATTGGAGCGGATAATGGTCGTGTTGCGCCCGGTATTGCCGCCGCCCAGCCAGCCCTTCTCGATAACCGCAACATTGGCGATGCCGTATTTCCTGGCGAGGTAATAGGCCGCTCCAAGCCCGTGCCCGCCTGCACCGACGATAATCGCGTCATATGCCGGCTTGGGCGCGGCATCGGGCCATTGTTCGGGCCATGACTGGTGTCCGCCCAGTGCCTTGGCGAACAGGCTGAAGGCGCTGAAGCGGGTCATGTGGGCGGGTTCACCAAGGGAGCGTAAACGATCATCATCGTGCACCCGTTGTTGCTGCCAGCGCGGTGCATCGCACCCGGCATTCGAAGAACGAAATCGCCTGGTCCGTAAGTCGCCTCGTCATCGAAGAAATCACCCTCCAAGACATAAATTTGCTCGATGGTGTCATGACAGTGGGCCACGCCGAACGGCCCGGGCGCAATCTGCATCAGCATGGTCTGGTAGCCGAGGGGATCAACCACCAGTGCGCGAACCATTTCACCGGGGCGCTCACCTTTGGCCCAGTCCTTGGCGCGCACTGCTCTCGAACCGCTTGTCGGCAGCTTCAGGTCTTCGCTCATACTTCTGACATCTCCAGCCCGGCGCGCGCGCGATCAACGTAGAAATCCTTGAAGTCCTCGACCAGCTTCTCTTCCACTGCATAGGGACCCTGGAGGTACCCATCAGTCGCAATTCCCTGATGGTTGATGCTGGAGAGGCGTCCGTCCTGATTGTTTGTGGCGCGCCACAGCGCAGCGATGTGATCGGGCTTATAGTCTACCCCCTCAACCGCATCCTCGTGCACTAGCCAGCTGGTCCTGAGCAGTGTCTTGACCGCCGACAGGGGCGTAAGCGAAAACGTCACGACATGATCGCAGCAAAAGTGGTGCCAGCTGTTGGGTTGGGTCCAAACCGAAAGACTGGAGGTTTCCGGTTCAACAAAGGGTCCAATCAACTTTTTCGAAGCCAGCTTGCCGTCGATCGATTGCGTCACTGCGCCATTCGCCAGCGGCAGCCGCGCCACACGGTGCCACCAGCCATCGGGAAACTCAATCAGTTCGCGGAAGATGCCGAGGCTCATCCACTCGGCCCGCTTGGCCTCGATTATCGCATCGAAGGCCATGTCATCGACAACGTCGCTTTCGCCGTCTTCGGGCAGGCCTTTGCCGAAACCATAAGTGCCCAGCACGCTGGATAGTTCGGGATGGCCAGCATCGCAGTGGTAGCACTCGCGATTGTTCTCCATCACCAGTTTCCAGTTGGCGTTCTCGACAAGGCTGTCCTGCACCGCCACCTTGCATTTTTCGAGGTCGTAGATCGCGATCTGGTCAACAATATCGGCCTTGACCCGGTCGATCGGCGGGGGGGTGTCGCTCATGCAGATGAAGATCAGCCCACCAATGTTTTCCAGCGCCACCGGGACAAGACCATGGCTCTTCTTGTCGAAATCATCGGTCATGCTGCGGGCTGCGAGCAGCGTTCCATCGAGACCGAAGGTCCATTGGTGGTATGGGCACATCAGGCGCGGAACGCTGCCTTGCGGCTCCAGACATATCCTGGAGCCGCGGTGCCGACAGCTGTTCCAAAAGGCGCGCACCGCATTGTCGCGCCCGCGCACTATGATGATCGAGTTGCTTGCCAGTTCAAAGACAAAATACGCGCCGGGATTCTTCACATGGGCGACGGTGCACGCGTAGAGCCAGACCGATTTGAGCATGACCTGCGTGTCGAATTGAAATGCCTCCTCGCTCACATAAAGCTCGCGCGGCAGCGTATGGCCCTTACGATCCTGGCTCAGCAGCCTTGCGATGGGTTCGAAGCGAGACATGGCCTTAGCTCCTCAGTGCGCCGTTCTCCGGATCGAACGGCGAATCTTCGATGATGGTCGCCATGTGGCGCTGTCCAAGAATGGCGATTTCAAACGCGGCACCCACCGTCGCCAGATCAGGCCGGATCATCGCCAGCGCAAGGCTTTTGCCAACCCGCCAGCCATATCCACCCGATGTCGCACGCCCGACGATTTCATCACCCACATAGATCGCTTCTGACCCGCGCGCATCGGCATCGGTGACTCCGTGCACTTCCATTGTCACCAGCCTGTTGGCGAGACCTTTTTCCTTCCAGTCAAGCAAGGCGTCGCGGCCGTGGAAGGTCTGCTTTTTCAGATTGACGAAGCGATCCAGCCCGCTTTCGAACGCCGAATATTCAATCGAAAGTTCGCGCGGGATCAGCTTGTAGCTTTTTTCGAGCGCCATCAGCGTCATCGCGCGAATGCCAAAGGGCTTGATGTCGAATTCGGCTCCCGCCTCCATCAATAGGTCAAAAATGTAATTTTGCATTTCGATCGGATGATGGATTTCCCAGCCCAGTTCGCCAATGAAATTGACGCGAAGCGCAACCACCAGAGCGACGCCGATGCTCATCTGCTTGCCGGTCAGCCATGGAAAGGCTTCATTAGACAGGTCGGCATCGGTGAGCTTCTTCAGCACATCGCGCGAGCGCGGCCCGGCGAGCACAAGCACGCCCATTGCCGTCGTCAACCGCTCGAAGCTGACCGAGCCATCCTGTGGCATCGCCTTTTTCAAATAGTCATGGTCGTGCCTCTCAAGAGCACCTGCTGACACCAGATAATATCGCTGTGGTGCCATTTTGCAGACCGTGAATTCGCAGCGCACCCCGCCTCTGGCTGTCAGCAAGTAGGAGAGCGAAACGCGTCCGACCTTTTTCGGCACGGCATTGGTGAGCAACTGATCAAGCCAAGTCTCCGCTCCTGGGCCCGAAATCTCGCACTTGGCAAAAGCGCTCATATCCTGAAGTCCAACCTTTTCATGAACATGACGGCATTCATTGCCGACATGGTCAAAATAGTTGGAGCGGCGAAAGGACCATTTCTCGCGGATCGGCTCACCCGGCACGACCGGGTGATTGTCACTAAGTAGCACATCGGGCCTGGCAAGATCAGCCTCGGTGAGCGCATAGCCTTCAGGGGCAAACCAGTTGGGCCGCTCCCAACCGAACACGCTGCCGAACACGGCTCCCAGGGCCTTCATCCGGTCATAACAAGGCGTGCGGCGAAGGGCGCGGCCAGCATCGCGTTCTTCGTCGGGATAGTGGACGGTGAAGACCTTGGCGTAAGCCTCCTGGTTCTTGTCGATCAAGAATCCTCGCCCGGCATAGTCGCCAAATCGGCGCGGATCGACACCCAGCATGTCGATCGTCGGTTCGCCATCGACTATCCAGTGCGCCAGCTGCCAGCCCGCTCCGCCTGCAGCCGTAATGCCGAAGCTGTGGCCTTCGTTGAGCCAGAAGTTCTTGAGTCCCCAGGCTGGGCCGACAATCGGCGAGCCATCGGGTGTATAGGCAATTGCGCCGTTATAGACCTTTTTGATTCCCACCTCGCCAAAGGCGGGAACGCGTTCCATTGCC
Source organism: Novosphingobium sp. (assembly GCA_031366845.1). Classification (GTDB taxonomy): domain Bacteria; phylum Pseudomonadota; class Alphaproteobacteria; order Sphingomonadales; family Sphingomonadaceae; genus Novosphingobium. The sequence continues at coordinate 22,377 of JANLOZ010000006.1, forward strand.
GCCAGGATGTATGGCTCGAGCCGTTCAAGCGCGTTGGGGAACAGTTCGTATTCGCTGTTCGCCGCCGGGCCATCGATATAGCAGGCCGGAGCGCCCTGTTCGTAGGGGCCCAACAGCAGCCCGCCGGCCTCTTCGCGCATATAGTAACTGGCATCGGATTCGCGCAGCACCCCCATTTCCGGGAGTCCTTGTTTCTTCCGCTCCATGATCGCCGGATGCTGCTCCGTGACGATGTATTGATGCTCGACCGGGATAACCGGAATGTCGAGCCCAACCATTGCGCCGGTTTGGCGCGCGAAATTGCCCGAATAGGAAATCACATGTTCGCACGTAATCTCGCCCTGATCAGTCGAGACCAGCCATTCGCCCGAACGGAGCAGGGTGATCGCATTCACTGTTGTGTTACGGTAGATATTCGCCCCCCGTTGCCGCGCACCTTTGGCGAGCGCCTGCGTCAGATCGGCTGGCTGGATATAGCCATCCTCGGGATGCTGAATCGCACCGATTACGCCATCGGTGTTGCACAGCGGCCAAATCTCCTTGACCTGGTCAGCAGTGAGGAACCTGACATCGACACCGATCGTTGCGGCCACTCCCGCATAATAATGATATTCGTCTAACCGGTCCTTGCTCGTGGCAAGCCGGATGTTCGAAACGCGCGAAAAGCCGACACTGAGTTCGGTTTCCGCTTCAAGGCTCGGATAAAAATCCACCGAATACTGGTGCAGCTTGCCAACCGAGTAGCTGAGATTGAACAGTGGCAGCAGGCCGGCAGCGTGCCATGTGGAGCCGGAGGTCAATTCCTTGCGTTCAAGCAGGACTGAGTCGGTGAAACCGAGCTTCGCGAGGTGATAGAGCGTGCTGACGCCAACCACGCCGCCGCCGATCACTACTGCTCGTGCCGTCGATTTCATGAACCCGGTCCGCCTCTTGGAATGCAGCGTTACTATGTCAGGCAAGACCTCACCACAGCAACCAGGAACGGGATCACATGGCTATATATTGGTTATTCTAATATTATATATAAATTTTTGGCCAAGACATCGCGCCGGTGGGGAGCGTGCTGGTGCGCAGGTCAGTTGAGCGCGAGGGAATTTTTCCGATCGCGGCATTCTTTTCATTCGAAAGGCGGGGCCGGATCGCGGAAGAGCGGACAAGAGTTTAACCAGTTGTGGGAGTGTTGCCGTGACACTTGAAAACGATCCGCTTGCTGCTTTGTGGATGCCCTTCACCGCGAACCGTGCATTCAAGGCAGCTCCGCGTCAGCTCGTAGCTGCCAAGGACATGCATTACACCAGCAGCGACGGGCGACAGATTCTCGACGGCACGGCGGGGCTGTGGGCGGTCAATGCCGGGCATTGCCGCGCGCCAATCGTCGAAGCGATCCAGAAGACAGCGGCCGAGCTCGACTATGCCCCGCCATTCCAGCTGGGCCATCCACTCGCCTTTGAACTGGCATCGCAGGTCGCAGCGCTGATGCCTGAAGGTCTCGACCGGATATTCTTCACCAATTCGGGTTCGGAATCGGTCGATACCGCGCTGAAAATCGCGTTGGCCTATCATCGCGCGCGCGGCGAGGGCACGCGCACTCGGCTGATCGGGCGTGAGCGCGGCTATAATGGTGTCGGCTTTGGCGGTATTTCAGTCGGCGGCATCGTCAACAACCGCCGCCAGTTTGGTTCGCTGCTCACCGGCGTTGATCATCTGCCACATACGCATAACCTGGAGCATAACGGCTTCACAAGAGGCCGCCCGCATTGGGGAGGGCATCTGGCCGACAATCTGGAAGCGATTATCGCACTTCATGGTGCCGAAACCATCGCTGCTGTGATCGTCGAACCGATGGCGGGTTCAACTGGCGTACTGGTGCCGCCAGTGGGCTATCTCGAAAAGCTGCGCGAAATTACGGAACGGCACGGCATTGTCCTAATCTTTGACGAAGTCATCACCGGCTTTGGCCGGGTTGGCGGCGCAACCGCATCGGGGACCCTGGGCGTCAAGCCTGACATCATCACCATGGCCAAGGGACTGACCAACGCTGCCGTACCGATGGGCGCGGTCGCCGTCAGCCGTAATGTCCATGACGGCATCGTCGAAGGCGGACGCGACGGGATCGAACTGTTCCACGGCTACACCTATTCGGGCCATCCGCTCGCGGCTGCGGCTGGCCTGGCAACACTCAAGCTCTATAAATCCGAGGGCATATGGGATCATGCGGCATCGCTGCACAATTACTGGGAAGATGCGGTCCACAGCCTCAAAGGCAAGCGTCTCATAATCGACGTCCGCAATATGGGCATCGTCGCCGGGATCGAACTCGAGCCCCGCCCGGGTCAGGTCGGAAAGCGCGGGATGGAGTTGTTCCACAAATGCTTCGACAATGGCCTGCTGGTCCGCGCGACGGGCGACATCATTGCTTTGTCGCCGCCGTTGATCCTGGAAAGGGCGCATATCGACGAGATGGTCGGCAGGATTGCCGCGTTGGTGGACACAATCGACTAAAGAACCATCACGATCTTACCAACATGCCGCTTGGTCAGGAACGCCTCCTGCGCGGCGACAATCCCGGTTAGCGGATATGTTGCGGCAACAAGCGGCTTGATCTCGCCGCACTCGATATAGCTGATAAGATTGGGGAACACTTCCGGTTCAAGTACTGTGCAGCCGATCAGGTGCAGGTCTTTGAGGTAAAGTGTCCGGAGGTCCAGATTGACGACCGGCCCGGAAATCGCACCCGAGACACCATAACGCCCGCCACGTGTGAGGGCATTGAGGATGCTCCCGAACTGCGCGCCGCCGACCACATCGACTGCTGCATCGAAGCTCTCCGGTCCGAACAGTTTAACAAGATCGGCATCGCGAGGGATGACTTCACTCGCTCCCAAATCGCGGACAGCTTCGGCCTTGTCATCACCGGCCATCGCGATCACCTGTGCGCCGCGCCTCTTGGCAAGCTGCACGGCGGCCGAGCCGACCCCGCCCGAGGCACCGGTAATCAACACCCGTTCGCCCGCTGCCAGGCCGATCCGCGTCAGCAGGTTCTCGGCGGTGGAGTAGGCACAGGGAAAGCTCGCCAATTCGGCATCGGCGAGCGGGGAATCGATCCGATACGCGTTTGAGGCGGGTACGCAGGTATAGTCGGCAAACGCACCGTCCACTTCAGAACCGAAATAGCGGATGTCAAACCGGCTCGTGCCCGGAAAAACCGGCATGACCAGCACACGCTCATTGATCCGCGCCGGATCGACCCCGGCTCCGACCGCGATGATTCGTCCGCAAGCATCCGCCTCCTGAATGCGGGGAAATTGAAACGGCGAACCAGTCCAGCTTGCGGCCTCGCTGGCTTCGGCCACGTCCGTTGAATACCAGCCGATCCGTGTATTGATGTCAGTATTGTTGACCCCCGCCGCTCCAACCTGGATCAGCACATCGCCTTGTCCGGGGGCCGGCACAGGCACATCATCGCGCAGTTCAAGCTTCGCATACCCGCCATGGCCAGTCAGCAAAACCGCTCGCATGACTTCAGGTATGGTCAATGCGCCCGTTCCAGCCCGAACTGGTTCAGATACCATTTCTGGAATTTGATCACGCTGCCTTCCTGATCGGAATAACGCCCCGGGCGATAGCGCGAGGACATGATCCCCGCCTGGTTATTCTCGGTGATGATTTTGTCCTGGCTGGTGGTGGCATGATAGCCCCAGATCATTTTTTCCACATCGACCTCGGCCTCGCTGGCGCTGCCGTCAACCAGCCAGATCATCTCGACGTCTGACTGCAGCGCGCTGCGGGGCGTGAATTGGAACAAGATGGCAAAATGATCGTCGGCAACAATCTGGCTGAACGGGCTGAAGCTCAGATGCATCCGCCCGCCATCAGCCCTTGTCCGTTTGCCCATCAAAGGTGCGGGCGCACCGCCGTCCCGCGTCTCGGCAGCCCAGCCATCTTTGTTCATGCGCTGCATCAGCAACCGCAGGTGGCTGGTTCCGGGTGGTTCATCGATATTGCCGATGGGCCTACCGTCTGCGGCGGCACTTTCTTCCCACGCCCTGAGCTTGGGAGTGAATTCGGCGATGGCATCGGCCGGCCCCGAGCTAGGTCCGGCACCCACTGCAACAATCGATTCCGCCGAATGCATCGAGCAGAATTCGGGGTGTGAGGGGGCGCAGTGATAGCATTCGAAGAAATTTTCCACGACCAGCTTCCAGTTGGCAGTGGTCGGATAACTGCCCGCATGAGCGATGCGCGCGTTGGCGATCCCGTGATAGTCCAGTATCGGCCCCATATCACCGAAGGTCGCGTCAAAATCGTCGGGATCATCTTCGCTCATGTTGATGAAGATCAGCCCATGGAACACGCGGATATGGCAAGCGAACAGGCTGCTCTCGGCCTTGTCAAAATCTTCGGGCATCAGGCGTGCGGCGAGCAACTTGCCGTCAAGCCCGAAGGTCCATGCGTGATAGGGGCAGACGAGTTTAGGCACGTTACCGCTTTCCGCCTGACAGATCGTCGAGCCACGATGGCGGCAAACATTGAAGAAAGCGCGGACGCTGCCTTCATTCTCGCGAATGACGATAATCTGCTCGGTACCGACACGAAAAAGGAAATAATCGCCCTTTGTCGGGATGCGCGACACATGGCCAGCGAGCAGCCATTTGCGGCTGATAATCCGATCCACATCGGCCTTGAACACAGCGTCGCTCGTGTAGAATTCCTGATCAAAGCTGTAGCCGACGCGGGTATTCGCAGCGAGGCGCTTCATCATTTTGGATTGCGGTTCAGACATCAGACTTTGATCCGACCATTCGCTGGGTCGTACATGGGTTTGAGCGATGCTGTGGCGGGATGACGCACGCCCGCAATTTCGATTTCATAATCGTCCGCACCGATCGGGCCAACCACGCCTCCATCGGCGGCTGTCACATAGCCGAGCCCGCACGCGCCGCCGAGCGTATGGGCATACATGCCCGAGCGAATGTAACCTGCGATGCGGCCTTCCTGCCAGATCGGTTCATTGTGATACAGCATCGGCCCGGGCGATTTCAGCAGAAACTGCAAAAGGCGTTGTTTCAGTCCCCCCTCTTTCTGTTTGAGCAGCGCCTCGCGCCCGATGAAACCGCGTGGCTTGTCAAATTTAACGGCGAACCCGAGGCCGGCCTCGAGCGGGGTATCCTCATCGGTGATGTCATGGCCCCAGTGGCGATAGCCCTTCTCCATCCGCAGCGAATTGAGCGCGTGATAGCCGCAGTGTTTGAGGCCGAAAGCCGCGTCCGCCGCGACGATCTCATCATAGACACCTGGCATGAATTCGGCCGGGATATAGAGCTCCCAGCCGAGCTCGCCGACATAAGTGATCCGCGATGCGCGGACGATGGCATAGCCGAGTTCAATCTCCTGGCTCGTCGCGAAAGGGAAGGCTTCGTGGGACAGATCGTTCGGCGTGAGCGACTGGAGCAGCGCGCGGGCGTTTGGCCCCATGATTGAAATCACGCCCAAGCCCGATGAGACATTGGTCAGCACCGCATGCGCGTCGTCGGGCGTGTGGCGCTTGAGCCAATTGAAATCGCGGGTCTCGGTCTCCGCGCCCGTCACGATCAGATAGGCGGTTTCGGAGAGGCGCGTGACGGTCAGGTCAGCCTCGATCCCGCCCTTGTCATTGAGCCATTGGGTATAGACCAGCTTGCCCGGCGCGACGTCTACATCGTTCGCGCAGACCCGATTGAGCACGGCACAGGCGTCGCGGCCCTCCAGCCGGAATTTGGCGAATGACGATTGATCGAACAGGCCGACTGCTTCGCGTACCGCCTTGCATTCCGCCGCACTCGCATCGAACCAGTTCTGGCGGCCATAGCTGTATTCATATTTTGGCGTGCTGCCGGGTTCGCCATACCAGTTCGGCCGTTCCCAGCCGAACGCCTCACCGTGGCACGCGCCTGCCGCCTTGACCCGATCATGGATCGCAGACTTGCGCACGCCGCGCGCTGTTTCATATTGCTTAAACGGATAGTGCGTTGCGTAAAGCAGGCCAAGGCTTTCGGTCACACGTTCACGAAGATATTTTCGGTTAATCTGGAATGGCATGTTTCGGCGGATATCAACTGTCCACAGATCGGCTGGCGGGATTCCGTCACGGATCCAGTCCGCCATCACCTTGCCGACCCCACCCGCTGACTGCAAGCCGATGGAATTAAGGCCGGCCGCAACGAAGCAGCCCTTCAATTCCGCACTCTCGCCAAGATGATAGCGCACATCGGGCGTAAAGCTCTCCGGCCCACAGAAGAACTTCTGGATGCCCGCCTTTTCCAGCGCCGGAACGCGGCGCATCGCATCGATCAGCATTGGCTCAAAGTGTTCGAAGCTGCCGGCAATTTCGTCGAAGCAGAAGTCCTCGGAAATTCCGTCGGTGCCCCAGGGGCGCGCATTGGGTTCGAATGCGCCTACCAGCAGCTTGCCGGCATCATACTTGTAGTAACCGCAATAATCATAGTCACGCAGCACCGGCAGGCTCGGATCGATGCCATCAACCCCCTCAAACAACACGTAATAGTGCTCGCAGGCATGGAGCGGCGCGGTGACACCGACACTGGCGGCAAGATCGCGTGTCCACATTCCGCCGCAGATCACGACGAAATCTGCATCGATTACTCCTTCGGCGGTTTCGACGCCGGTCACGCGCTCCGCGTCGTGACAAATTTTGGTGACCTTGGTATTCTCGAAAATTCGCGCGCCGCCGCTGCGCGCGCCCCTGGCCAACGCCATGGTTATATCCACAGCATTAGCATAGCCATCACTGGGAATGTGGATGCCGCCGACCACGTCGTCGACATTGAGGATCGGGGCGAGATCGCGGATTTCTGACGGACCGACGACATGAACCGGAAGGTCAAAGACCTTGGCCATCGAGGCGCTTCGCTTCAGCTCTTCAAAGCGCTCCGCGTTGGTCGCCATCGAGATTGAGCCGCACTGGCGGTAGCCTGTGGCCTGTCCGGTCTCTGCCTCAAGCCCGCGATAAAGTTCGCCGGTGTATTTGGCGAGCTTGGTCATGTTGATGCTGGGGCGGAGCTGCCCGACCAGCCCTGCTGCGTGCCAGGTTGTGCCGCTGGTCAGCTGCTTGCGCTCGAGCAGGACGACATCATCCCAGCCGATCTTGGTCAGGTGATAGGCAATCGAGCAGCCGATGACGCCGCCGCCGATAATGACGACGCGCGCTTTCCTGGGAAGTTCCGCCATGGCGTTCAGGCCTTCATCTTGGCGTTGTCTGGATCATAGGCGGGATGTTCGAGCACCCTCGCCTCGCGGAGCTCGCCTTGCAGCTGGATGGCAAAGTTCGATCCCGGCGTTGCATGCTCCAGCGGCACGCAAGCAAAGAACAGGCTCTTGCCGACGCGGTGTCCGTATCCGCCCGAGGTCGTCAGGCCGATGCAAGCACCGCCAATCAAGCATGGCTCTCCGCCGCGCACATCGACATCGGCGGCGTCCACTGCGCCATAGACAATGCGGAACCGGTCCGGCGCGTCGAGCGTGGCCTGCTTACCAACGAAATCGTCCTTCTTGAAATTGATGAAACGGTCCATGCCAGCCTCGATCATGGTCAACTCGTTGGTCAGCTCGCTGCCCCAGGCCTTGTATCCCTTTTCCATCCGCATCGTGTTGACGGCGTAGAGGCCATAGTTGGCTATGCCTAATTCCTGCCCAGCAGCCCAGATCGCATCGTAGAGCGAGGCGAGATCGTCCATTGCCGGATGAAGCTCCCAGCCCAGCTCGCCGACGTAGGACACGCGCAACGCGCGCACCGGCAGTCCGGCAATGGAAATGTCCTGTCCACTCAGCCAGCGAAAACCTTCGTTGGAAAGATCGGCGTCGGTCAGTTTCGTCAGCAAATCGCGCGAACGTGGGCCGCTCAGCACCAGCACGCCGCGGTCCATCGTGACATTGGTGATCGTCACGTTCTCATACGGCAGCCTGCTCTGGAGCAGGTGATCCTCGTCGCGCTGCTCGGCAGCCGCGGCGGAGAGGCAATAGAAATGATCGTCCGCCATCCGCGTCACGGTCATTTCGCCGTAGATCCGACCAATCCGTGACAAAGGATGGACAAGCCCGATTCCGCCCGGCTTCCTTGGCATGCGATTGGCGCAGATGCGGTTGAGGTAGGCCTCGGCATCGGATCCTGTGACGTCATATTTGGCAAAGCCCGACAGATCGAGCACGCCGACACGCTGCTCTACCGCTTGCACTTCAGCGGCTGCCGCTTCGAAGACATTGGTGCGGTGATAGCCTGGCTCTTCCGCCCGGCCATCAAGCGAGAACCATTTCGGTCGCTCCCAGCCATAGGTCTCGCCATAGACAGCACCCGCTGCGCGCAGGCGACCATAGAGCGGACTGACTTTCTGCGGCCGGCCATCGGACTCTTCCTCGCCCGGAGGGCGGGTGGTGAAGGTCTTGCGGTAGTCGAGAAAGACCTTGGCGCGGCTGTAGGCTTCGTCTGCGAACGGGCCGTAACGGCGCGGGTCGAATTCCGCCATGTTGATGTCGGCATCGCCGTAGACGATCGACTGCGCCAGGTACTTGCCCGAGCCGCCGCCTTGCGCGATCCCGAATGATGTCCCGCAGCAGTGCCAAAAATTCCTCAGGCCCGCCGCAGGTCCAAGCAACGGCCCACCGTCGGGCGTATGTGGGATCGCGCCATTGACGATCCGCCTGATGCCCACTTCACCAAAGATCGGCATCCGCTCAATCGCCCGTTCGAGCCATTTCGAAATCCGGTCAAGATCATCGATGAACAGCTCACTCGTCGATGCCCATTCGGGTTGCCCCTTGGGTGCCCACGCTTCGGCGAGGCCGACATTCTCATAAATGCCGATCAGTCCGCTTTTCTGCTCCTGCCGGAAATAGCCCGAAACATAGGGGCAACGCATGACGGGGATTTCCTCGTCTCTCTCCATGAAGGCCGGAATCGGATCGGTGACGACATAGTGATGCTCCATATTGGTCACCGGAATGTCTATCCCGGCCATCTGGGCAACTTGCCGGGCATAGCAACCGGCGGCATTCACGACGATCTGGGCGCGAACCGTACACTTCTCGGTTTCAACGTCCCATTCACCGGTGGGCAGCTGCTTCAACCCTGTCACCCGGTTGCGACGGACGATCACCGCACCCATGTTCTTGGCGCCGATCGCCAGGGCATTGCAGATACCGGAGGGATCGGCATGGCCATCGCCGGTGGTAAAGGCGCCTGCCATCACGCCTTCTGTTGTCATGAACGGATTGATCCGCCGGATCTCGTCGGGCGAAATGATGTCCATGTCGAAGCCGATGATTTTCGAAAAGCCAAGGATACACTTGAACCAGGCAAGTTCGCGCTCGTTGGTTGCGAGGCGGATTCCACCGGACTTGTGCCAGCTGACATATTGCCCGGTCAGCCCCTCAAGCCGCGGATAAAGATCATTACTATAAGCGTGTATCTTGGCCAGGTTGAAGCTGCCGGTAATGCTGGGGCACTGCCCCGCCGCGTGCCATGTGGAGCCCGAAGTCAGCTCGTCCTTTTCAATCAGCATGCAGTCGGTCCAGCCCAGTTCGGCCAGATGATAGAGCAAGCTGGCGCCCATGATTCCGCCACCAACGATTACCACGCGCGCCTGAGTCTGCATTGAATTTCCGTATCTTTCGGGTATCTCTCCAGTCTGACACTAGGGCGTAACAGGCGCCGAGCACAAATGTCCAATTCCACATGATTGGTTCAAAATATTTCATCATTGCGCGCGACGGTCGGGGATCGTCGCCATTCAAGCCATCGCAATTTGCCACGCTTGCTCCGCCACCGAAACCGTTGATGATAAAGCCAGAGCTACTCGATTTCGGGAAGGGTGACCCCGGCGCGTTTGCTGATCGGCAAGCAGCCTGCGTGGTCGCGCCTAGCGACGGCCTTATTGGCGAGGCTTGGCTACATCATCGTTTAAGTGGTCCGATTGTGCAGCCTGCTGGTATCGATATCGTCCGGAATAGCATGCGAAGGCATGGTTGTTGATGGTTCCGACTGCCTGGAGGCGCAAAATATTTCACCAAAATAGCTAATTTTTTCAATTGTGGCTTGCCGCCGGTGCCACTCTAATTTTTCCCAGAAATTGCGATGCCCGCGTGGTCTGCTGAATTCAGACCCTGACGTAAATTGTGCAGGCAATCACTAACGAATGGGCTCGGCGCTGACATGAAGATCGGATTTATTGGCCTGGGCAATGTCGGTGGCAAGCTGGCGGGCAGCCTTATCCGCAACGGACATGATGTTACAGTGCGCGATCTTGACGAGGCGCTGGTTGCGGAATTTGTTGCCTGCGGCGCACGTTCAGCACCGTCACCCAGGGCGCTTGGCGAGGTGGTGGACCTGATCATCACGTGCCTGCCCTCTCCTGCTGCCAGCTCGGCTGTCGCAGAAGGCAATGACGGCTTTCTTCAGATCTTGCGTCCCGGTCAGGTCTGGCTGGAAATGAGCACGACGGACCATTCCGAAGTGATCAGACTTGGCCCGCTGGTTGAAGCGCGCGGCGCACTCTTCATGGAATGCCCGGTGTCGGGTGGGTGCCACCGCGCAGACACAGGCAATATTTCGATCTTCGCGGGCGGCCCGCGCGACGCCTTCGAGTTGGTCTTGCCGGTGCTCACCGCAATGGGACGCCGAATTCTGCACGCGGGCGAGCTCGGAACGGCATCTCAGCTCAAGGTGATGACCAACTACCTCTGCACCGTTCATCTCGTCGCACTGGCCGAGGCGCTGACCACCTGCAAGGCCATCGGGCTGGACATGAACACCGCTTATGAGGCCATCCGCATTTCATCGGGCAACAGCTTCGTCCATGAAACCGAAAGCCAGGTCATCCTCAACGGCAGCCGCGACATCAACTTTACGATGGATCTGGTTAGCAAGGACATCGGCCTTTTCGACAAGATCGCCCACCAGGCCGGTGTGCCGGTTGAACTTTCGCCCCTGATCGTTCGCTTGTTCAAGGATGCCGAAGCCGCTTTTGGTTCACGCGAATTTTCGCCCAACATCATCCGTCGCTATGAAGAACCGCTCGGCATAAAGGTGCTGGGAACTGGCTTTCCGGCGCAGATGGTTGATGATGAGCCTGAGGAGCCCGGATACGAAGTCGTTCCCAAGCGCTGACCAATGGAAAACCTGCCATGACTGGGCACGCACCCACCGACCTGGCCGGGCGGGGGAGCGGGCTGGTGCCGTCTATCCCGGAAAAACGCTACGACTTACCCATACTGTTCAGCGGACTGAATCCGACCATGGACGTGGAGCGCGAGGAGGTGTTTGGCCCCGTCGCAACGCTATTCTCATTCCAAGTCAGCATGGTTCAACCTGGACGAACTACATTATCGGCAACATGACTGGCCATCCAGTCTATGAACGTCCGTATCCGCAGATTTTCCTTCATGTCCTTACGGCAAATCAGGCCCCATGCGCCGGGGCAGACTTCGACGTGCTGCGAGGGGCGCACCAGCCGTCCCGACGCCAGATCCTGATCGACGAAGGGTCCGTTGACCAAGGCGACTCCCTCCCCGTTCAGCGCCATCTCCAGCGCGACGGCCAGTGTATCAACCATCAGATAAGGCACCTTCGGTTCGAAATTGCCCCCTGCTGCGGTGAACCAGCTTTCCCAGTTTTGCACTTCGGTATAGATTGCCACCAGCGGTTGGTGCATCAGGTCGGCCAGGCTGAAATTCGGAGCAATCCGCGCCAGAAAATCGGGGCTGCAGACCGGGAACAGCACATAGTCGAACAGCGGCACCCATTGGTATTTGGCTGGATCCGGGAGCGATTCGCAATAGACCAGGCCGACATCGGCATGGACATCGTCGAATTCCCATTCGACCGCGCAGGTGCTGAGCGTAAGTTTGATTTCCGGGTGATCGTGCAGGAACTCCGGCACGCGTTTCGCAAGCCAGCGGATCGAGGCAGTAACATAGGTCTGGACCCGCAGCGGCTTGTCGAGCGCATGTCGGTGAACGGCCTCGACCCCTTCGAGCAACGATTCAAACGCGCTGCGAACATAGGGATAGAGCACGCGCCCTTCCTCGGTCGAAACGATATGCCTGCCTTCCTGGGCGAACAGTGAAACGCCCAGTGCGTCCTCGATCAGCTGGACCTGGTGGCTGATCGCAGGATGGGTAAGGCACAACTCGGTCGCTGCATCGCGGATGCTCTGGTGGCGCGTCGCTGCCTCGAAGCCTTTGAGGGCCTTGAGTGGGGGCAAACGCCGAAGTTCGATCTTGCTGTTCATCGGGATGGAATCACCTGATCACTTGACCACAGCAGACTACCACCGCAAAATGAACTGGTAAATAAAACTTACACATCTGGCTAACTGGCCGCGCGGGCATCCTCGATGATCATCGCTGCGCCTTTTTCCGCCACCATGACCGTCGGCGCATTGGTGTTGCCCGAGGTGATTGTCGGAAAAATCGACGCATCAACTACCCGCAGGCCATCGATCCCGTGGACCCGAAGGCGCATGTCAACCACGGCATTGGCTGGGTTCGGTCCCATGATGCATGTGCTGGTCGGGTGATAGACAGTATCGGCGCGCATGCGGAAGTCTTCCAGCAAGGCATCGTCCCCGTCGACCGCGAGCCCGGGGGAAATCTCCTCGGTGATGATATCGGCAAGCGGCCGGGTGCGCGCGATCTGGCGAAGCAATCTGTTGCCCGCGATGACATCATCGACGTCCTGCTGTGTCGACAGGTAGTTCGGCTGGATGATCGGATGGACGCGGGGATCAACCGTTGCCAGCTCAAGGTATCCACGGCTAGTCGGGCGGCAAGGGTTGTGTGAGAGCAGGAACGCGGAAAACGGGTCGGGATTGAGCAGCTTGCGCTCTGAGATCGGCGTCTTGGTGTAACTTACCGGACTGAAATATAGCTGCAGGTTGACGCGTGGCTGACCAGGATCGCCGCGAACAAAGCCGCCGCTCTGGTTGACACTCATCGAAAGCGGCCCTGACCGGTTGAACGCATAGCGCAACCCCGCAAGCGCCTTGCCGAGCGCCGGATGAAGGACATTGTTGAGCGTCGCCGTGCGAGCCCGGTAAAAATAAGAGACGGCGATGTGGTCCTGGAGATTACGGCCAACCGCCTTCGCGGCGTGCACCGGCTCGATACCGACGCTTTTCAAATGGTCCGGATCGCCGATGCCAGATAGCAACAGCAACTGCGGTGAGTTGATCGCACCGCCACACAGGATCACCTCGCGTTTGGCGCGCACCTGCATGGTCTTTCCGCGCCGGCAATATTCAACCCCGGTCGCACGCTTGCCCTCAAAAATGATTCGCGTCGCCAGCGAATGCGTTCGAAGCGCAAGGTTTCTGCGCTTCAATGCCGGACGCAGAAAGGCATTGGCGGTAGAGGCGCGCCACCCGCGACGCGTGTTGATCTGGTAGAACCCAACACCTTCCGGATGGCGTCCGTTGAAATCGTTCGTTCGTGCAAACCCCAGCGACTCTGAAGCTTCGATAAAGCTGTGGCAGATTGGATGCACGTGCGGCGCGATATCGGTTACATGTTGTGGCCCGCCCCTGCCATGCCAGGCGCTATGCCAGTCGAAATCCTCGGACTTCATGAAGTAGGGCAAGACATCGTCCCAACCCCAGCCGGGGTTGCCCATCGCCGCCCAGTCATTGTAATCGTGGGGCTGGCCGCGAACATAGACCATGGCATTGATCGATCCCGAACCACCTACCACCTTGCCGCGCGGCCAGTAACTGCGCCGCCCGCCCAGCGCGGGTACCGGCTCGGTATCGTACATCCAGTTTATCCGGCGGTCGAAGAAGGTGCGGCCATAGCCGATCGGCACCTGAATCCACGGGGACAGATCGCTGCCACCCGCCTCAAGCAGAAGGACTCGCGCGCGGCTATCCTCTGAAAGCCGGCTCGCCAGCACGCATCCCGCTGTCCCCGCGCCAACGATCACATAGTCGAATTCTTCCATCAACCGACGGGGTTCTGCGTCATTTCAAGATGCAGCATGGTTCCTGTGTAGGGATTGGCCAGTGCCACCTCCTCGTTGAGTTCAACGCCAAGGCCAGCTGCGGTGGGCGGGATCACATGCCCCTCCTCAAAGTCAATTGGCGACTTGAGGATTTCGCTGTGGAAGCCGCCCCAGTTCTCAATACTCTCGAGGATCAGGAAATTGGGCGAACAGGTTGCCAATTGGATATTGGCCGCACCAACGATCGGTCCGCAATAGAGATGCGGTGCAATCTGCACGTGGTGGACTTCTGCCATGCCGGCAATTTTCTTGGCTTCGAGCAGTCCGCCAACCCGGCCCAGATTCATCTGGAAAATCGCGGCGCTACCGGCCTGAAGCAGGCGAGCGAAATCATACTTGGTGGCAAGCCGTTCGCCTGCTGCGATGGGGATGCTGGTCGCCCGGGCAACTTTGGCCATTTCGTCGGGTGCGTCCGGTGGGACTGGTTCTTCAAGCCACAAAGGGTCAAAAGGCTCCAGCCGTTTGGCAAGGCGGATCGCGCCTGCCGCAGTCATTTGCCCATGAGTGCCAAAAAGCAGATCGGCCTTGCTGCCCACTGCCTCGCGCAACTGCCGAGCAAAGCGTTCGCACAGCGCAAGCGCGTCGAGCGACAGTTGCCGTCCGTCGAACGCCGAATATGGCCCCGCCGGATCGAACTTGAGCGCGGTGAACCCCTGCGCAAGGTATTCAGCCGCACGAACCGCAGCGAGATCGGGATCGTTATAGACATCGCTCTGGTCGCCAGGACGCGGGTAGATATATGTGTAGGCCCGAAGGCGCTCGTGCACCTGTCCGCCCAGCAACTTGTAAACCGGCTGGTTCGCGGCCTTGCCGATGATATCCCAGCAGGCCATTTCGAGTGCGCTGAGCACGCCCATCACGGTCAGGTCGGGATGCTGGGTGAAGCCGCTTGAATAAACGCGCCGCCACAGGGTCTCGATGTCATGGGGATCCCTACCTTCGGCATAGCGCGCGAAGACATCCTCGATCATTTTGGCCACGAGATGCGGCTCAAAAGGGACACAATAGGCCTCCCCCACACCACTGATCCCGCAAGAAGTGGTCAGCTTGACGAAGACGAAATAGCGCCCGCCAAAATGCGGGGGCGGATTGCCGACCACGAAGGTCTGGATGCCGGCCAGTTTCATTCAGGGTGGAATCCGTTGATCACCTTGACCTCGAGAAAATCGTGCAAGCCGAATTCGCCCCATTCGCGGCCATTGCCCGATTGCTTGAAGCCGCCGAAGGGTGAACTGTAATCCTGGCCTGCTCCATTGATGTGCACACTCCCCGCGCGGATCTGGCCAGCTACCCGGCGAGCGCGCTTGATGTCGCCGCTTTGAACATAGCCGGCCAAGCCATAGGGCGAATCATTGGCAATCGCTATGGCTTCCGCCTCATCGGCGAAAGGGATCATCACCAGCACTGGGCCGAAGACCTCTTCCCGCGCGATAGTCATCTGGTTTGTAACCGCTGCGAAGATCGTCGGCTTGACGTAGTAGCCCCGTTCAAAGCCGTCCGCACGGCCAGTCCCGCCTGCAACCAGTTGCGCGCCTTCATCAATCCCCTTCTGGATCAGCGCCTGAATCTTGTCATACTGCGTCTTGCTCACCACGGGGCCGAGATGCGGGCCTTTTTCCAGTGGATCACCCAGCTTCACATTCGCGGCCACCTTGGCCGCAATCTCCACAGCCTCGTCATAAACGCTGGCCTCGACCAGCATCCGGGTGGGCGAATTGCATGACTGGCCAGTGTTTTCGAAACAGTGCAGCACACCCCGCCCGACTGCCGCTTCAAGTCCAGCATCGGCAAAGACTATGTTGGCCGACTTGCCGCCCAATTCCTGAGACACGCGCTTAACCGTTGCCGCTGCCGATCTGGCCACCTGAATGCCGGCATTGGTAGAACCGGTAAAGGACACCATATCGACCTTCGCGTGGCCGGTCAGCGCATCACCGATTCCCGGGCCGGTGCCGTGGAGCATATTGAACACGCCAGCGGGGAAGCCAGCTTCATCAATGAATTCAGCAAACAACTGGGCAGAAAGCGGCGCTACCTCGCTTGGCTTCAGCACCATCGTGCAACCCGCAACCAGCGCCGGACCGACCTTGGCCGCGAGCTGGTTGACCGGCCAGTTCCACGGAGTGATCAGGACACAGACGCCGATGGGCTCGTGCACGAGGCGGCCACCGGTGCCGATCTTTCGCTGCCACTCCATAGCCCGCGCTGCGCTGACCGTTTCCTTGAGGTGGCCGGGTCCACACTCGGCCTGAGAATTGAAGGAAAGATCATACGGCGCGCCCATCTCGGTCGAGATTGCGCTGACCATTTCGTTATAGCGGCGCTCGAACACGGCGATCAGCCGCTCGACCAGCGCGATGCGCTCCTCCAGCGACAGCGCGGCATAGGCAGGAAAAGCCGCCGAGGCAGCGTCCACCGCAGCATCGACATCTTCGGGTCCGCACAAGGCGACCAGCGCAGCCCTTTCCTCAGTCGCCGGATTGATCGCCTCGAACGTTTCGGTCGAGCGCAGGGGCGATACCCAGCGACCGGCGATGTAGGATTTGAGCGAACCTTCAAACATGGCCAACAGCGCGCTTCTGGTCTTCAATCATGTACTTTTCCGCACGCCAGTAGTGCCACGCCGCCCAAAAACCCGTGGGCGCGAGAATCATCTGGGCAAGCCGGAGTGATTCCGCATCGGCCGCATGGGCACCGGCAAAGTAGTCGCTAAGCGTGCCAACGATTCCAGGTGCGACTATCAGGTTCAGTACGTTGGCCAGGAGCAGGGAAATGGCGATGGTCATCGCCCGCATCCTTGGGGTTGCCAGATTCTGGCATAATGCAAAGGCCGGGCCGATGTAGAAATAGATCGCCGGGATGAAAATCCACCACATGGCGTGCGCAAAGTCGAGGTTATGCGTCCAATAGGCGAGGAAAGAAGGAATGGTGGCAAGCGCCGTCACCACAGCAAGCAGCCGTGAAATCTTTCGCGGATCCCTATAGGCGGGTCTCGCTACGACATAAGCCGTCACCAGAGACGCGCCAATGCCACCCCACATGTAGATCTGGCCGAGCATTCCGCCAGACATCCCTTCGTCCATGCCATAGGCGCGCTGCATGAACAGTGGCGTGAACCACATCAGACCCCAGCCCCAGAAAGCCGAAATGCCCGAGCCCATGATCGCGTGGACCGCTGCCTTCTGCGACCACAGGAAGCGGATCGTTTCGCCAATCGTCGGCGCATCTTCATCAACCACTGCATCAAGCCGCCCGCGCGTGGGTTCCTTGATGGTCAACAGGATGATCACAGCGAGAATAATACCCGGCGTGCCAAGCACCAGGAATGCAGCGCGCCAGCCATGCGCCGCCGAGATCGAACCGGCGATGTCGGAGCCAAGCCAGGCTCCGATCGGCGCGCCCAGGCAAAAGACCGTCATTGCCATCGAGCGCCGGTTGATCGGAAAATAATCGGCAATGATCGAGTTGCATGCAGGCGTTCCACCCGCTTCCCCCACGCCGACACCAATGCGCGCCAGCAGCAGGTCGGCATAGCCGCGCGTAAAGCCGCAGAGTGTGGTCATCACTGACCAGATTGCCACCGAAGCCGCCAGCAAGTTGCGCCGATTGGTCCGGTCGGTCAGCCAAGACAGAGGAATGCCCATGGTGACGTAAAACAGTGCAAGCGGAATCCCCAGCGAAGCCGCGCCCTTGTCGGACAGATGCAACTCGCGGCTGATCGGCTCAAGAACGGTCGACAGAACATAGCGATCAGCGATGCTGATCGTATAAACCAGCATCATGATGAACAACACGTACCAGCGCTGCCAGAAGGGGATTGTCTGGTCCTCTTCGGTTGGTCCGATTGCTGCAGTTGCCATTTTCGTTCCCTTCAAAGTGAGACGAGCTCGGGTCCCAGAACTACGCGAAGCGGATCGAGGAAGGAGCTGAAATTCTCCCACTGATCGACGCCGCTCTTGAATATCGGCTGCCGGACTTGCTCAGAACTGGCGGTTCGGACGGCACGCTCGGTCTCATGGAAATTGATGCAGGCTTCCTCAAACGGCAAGCCGCAGAAATCGAGCAGCCGACGGACCTGACCTTCGAGGTCGGTCACCACGTCTTCATAGCCTACACGCAGGACTTTGCCCGGCAAGACGCTGTCCCAATGGTTCATGAGCTTGACGTAATCGGTGTAGTAGTGCCCGATTTCCTCAAGGCCGTAGGTGAACTCCTGCCCTTCGGCGAAAAGCTGCTTGAAGCCGCTGAAACAGCACCCCATCGCCCCGCGGCGCGCGTCGATGATCTTGGCATTGGGCAAGATCATGTGGATCAGGCCGATATGACGAAAATTGTTGGGCATCTTGTCGATGAAGAAGGGCGCGCCCAACTTGCGATGGATCGCCGTATCGCGGACGTAGTCCTCGCCGAAACCGGCCAGCTCTTCGCGGGTCAGCTCGCCGAGATTAGCTGGATAGCGCGCCTCTTCATTGATCCGCCGCCTCCCGTCGAGCCGATGCGCCAGGGCAAGGATATTCGGTAGTTCCATCGTCCCCTCGACCTGGCTGTGCGATGCCAGGATCTGCTCGAGGAGGGTCGATCCGGCGCGCGGCAGGCCGAGGATGAAGATAGGGTCCAGCGCCTGACAGCCAGACCCGGCCAGTCCGGCAAACAGCGCCGGCGTGCAGTGTTCGGCCTGAAGTCCTATTTCCTTGGAAATCCTGCGCCAGTCATAGCCGACCTCTTCGCGCTTCAGGCGATTTCCGCGCTCATAATAGGCAAACGCGCTTTCGTATTCGCCACGATCCTCGAGCGCCTTGCCGAGTGCGAAGCAGAGGTGATAACGGTCCGCCAGCGAAATGGTCGTTCGGGCCTCGCTCTCGCGCATCTGCTCGATTTCGACTGACGTGAAACTATAGGTCTTGAGGTTGGCAAGGCTCCAGTAGGCATCGCCAAAATCGGGACGAACCCGGTAGGCGTCGCGATAGGCCTCGATCGACTCCGCTTGCCTTCCGATTGTCTTGAGCGCGTGACCAATCGACAGGTGCAGGCTCGGGTTGTCAGGCATTTCACCTAGACGCGATCGATAGATCGCCATTGCCTCGTCAAAATTGCCCACGGCGAGGCTCTGATTGGCATAAAGCAGGTCGAATTGCGCACGATCCGGTGCCTTGGCGCGCAATGCAGTCGCCTGCTCAAGCGCTTCGCCGAACTTCTGCCGCTTGTGCAGCAGGTTGACAAAGTCGAAGCGCGTGTTGGTATTGTCCGGTTCGAATTCGATAGCGGATTCAAGCAGGAATTCGGCCTCGTCATAGGCATTGAACCTGGTCCCGATTTCGGCGAGCAGCCGCATCGCCTCGATGTGCTGACGATTCGTTAGCAGAAAACCCCGGCACAGGTTTTCCGCCTTGGCCAGCCGATTTTCATGTATCAGGCTGATGACCGCCTGCAGTTCCTCCGGCAGACTTTCAAGATAGTCACACTGGGCGCTGGCGAACTTGGTGGCCTCCTCCCGGCCGGCCTTGGCATTGATCTCTACCAGCATCCGCCAGCTCGCCAGCAAACCGGCGTTGAGGTCAACGGCATCCCGATAGGCAACGAACGCTTCTTCCTCTTGCCCGAGAGCCCGCAAGCAATGCCCCCGCTCCTGATAGGCGCGGCCATAGCCGGGTTCAACTTCGAGCAGACGGGCAAGCGTCGTCAGGCCATCGAGAGGGCGCTTGGCGTAGCGTTGAATCGCAGCCAGCAAGTAGAGTAGATCGCGATGGTCGGGGCTTGCCACGAGAGCTGCCTTGCACAGCTGCTCGGCCTCGCCGAGCTCGCCGCGCTGCAATGCGCTTTTTGCTTCATCGACCGACCGGTCCGGGTCGGTCGTCGCCACAATCGCTGCGGAATCCATACGTTGTTCAGTCACCATCGGGTCAGTCTTGCCGGAATATCGGAATTGTCCAACCCCAAAGTGCACTCCTTGCGACAGAGGCTGCCCTCGCGCCTGTGACACGATCAACAGCTCCGCCGAACAGCCGACTGTACCCCTTCCCGAATTTGGGAAGGGGTACAGTTGCCTACATGTTAAACGAAAACCGCATGCCGAGTGTGCGGGGACGCGAAGTGGTCACGCGAGTCTCGCCGTCATTGGCACTGGTGAACAGCTGCGGCCGGACATCGCCAATGTTGTCGCAGAAGACCTGGATCGACCAGTTGTCTTTGCTGACACCCAACGCTGCCTCGAAAGTTGTGTAGGATGGTTGCAGGAAAGAGCTCGGCTGGAGCTGGATCGGATCACCCGCCTTGACCGTCACCCCGTTGATAGTCGATGTGGCGCCGCAGTTAGAATAGGGCGCACGGCAGCCGGTGTAGAGGATGTTGGTGTTGCTTACGTCCGAAGATATCGAGCTTCCGACATAATGCATTCCCGCCTGAATGAACGGCTTCAGTCCGCTGGGAGTCTCCCATTCATACCGGAAGCGCATATTGCCCTGGAACTTCGGGCTGAGCGCCAGCGGGCTGCCAACCGGAACCAATACGCCCTGGCTGCACAACAGCTGCGCGATAGGGTTCGAGGAACAACCCGTCAGCTTGGTGTCGTTATACGAGAAGCCCGCGTTGATGGTCAGTCCCTTAGTCGGACGGGCAGTGATATCGCCTTCAAAACCGTTGATCCGCCCGTTGGCGAGATTGTTGACGAAGGTCTGGTTCGAGATGTTTTGGTCAAACGCAGCGATCTGAATGTTGGACCATTTGATCATGTAGGCGGCCAGATTTACCTGCAACCGCCGGTCGAACAGGCCCAGTTTGGCGCCGATTTCGTAGTTCTTCACCTTGTCCGGCGCATAGGCTCGGTTCGCAGAGCAAGCCGCGGCAAAGGCAGCCTGAGCCGCCACGCCGTTGTTGCAGCCCTTGCGGTTGAAGCCGCCCGGACGGAACCCTTCGGAATAGGTCAGATAGACCAGTGAGTTCTGGTCGATCTTGTAGTTGAGGTTACCCTTGAAGATCACGCCCTTGTAGGTGGTCGGGTTGATTCCGGCGAGCCGAGTCGTAAGCACCGAGCTTGCCCCCAGCGATGTCGGCAGGACGGCAAGCGGCGTGTAATTACAAGTTGTCAGCCCCGACGGCGCAGTGTTCACCGAGTTGCAATTCTGGCGAATCCCGCCGGTAAAGCTGGTGCTCGATCCACCGAACATCGAGGCTTGCTCGTTGTAGTAGCGCGCACCACCTGTCAGTGTCAGTTTGTCCGGGATCAGGTCGACGGAAACTTCGCCGTAGATCGCGAACTGGCGGTCACGCCGCAGGATCGAGTTGACGAAACCTGCCCCCGGCAACGGTCCGACCTGGAGCTCCTGGTTTACCGATGGGTGCGGTGCCAGTGCGGTAACAAATCCGGCGGCGGGCAAGACGTAGTTCCATTGGGTGACGTCATAGATCTTGTTGAGGTCGTAGAACACGCCGAAGGTGCCGCGAACGCGCTCATCGGCCGGTGTGGTGATGCGGAACTCCTGCGTCCACCGCTTGTTGCGATCGTTGACCTTATAGCTGTTGGCCGGCGAATAGCAGGTTTGCCCCTTCGACGCCGAGTTGGCATAGCCCGAATAATAGACCCCGCGATCGCAGTTGTAATACGGCATGTAGAGGCCAATGTTGGCATACTTGGCATAGTCCGACTGCTGGACCGAGTGGTGATCCTGGTAGGACGAAGTGAGCACCATGTCGAGGATGCTGAGCCGGCCCTTCAGGGTCACCGATCCCATGGCGATAGTATCGCGCAGCGTGTTAGGACCATACTGCTGCACCTTGAGATCACCAACTGCAGGAGCATAGTCAAAAACGCCGTCGGTCTTGAGGACCTGATAAAGTCCCATCGCCTCCAACGACCAGTTGTCATCGATCTGATACTTAATCTCGGCGCGACCACCGGTATACGAGGCATCATTGTAGTCGTCTTTGATAAAGGCGGTGTTGCTGATCGACTGGCGAATCGGCACCTTGAAGCCGCCAGTGGTACCAGTTGCGGTAGCGACGCAGTTGGCCACCCCTACGCACGACTGGATCGCTTGCTCGACCAGCAACGGGTTCCCGGTGGGGAGCTTGCCGGGGCTGCCAGGATTCCACGGCATCTGGTAGGTGCCGGCGACATTGTCGATGTAGCCGCCCTGGTGATCGCTGTATAACGCGACCCGCAAGCCGAGCTTGTCCTTGATAACCGGGATGTTGATGAAACCCTCGGCCGAAAAGCTGGCGGCGCCGCCTTTGGTGGTAGAAACGCTGCCGGTGAAACCGGCGTGGAAATCGCTGAGGTCCGGCTTGTTGGTGATGTAACGGATCGCACCGCCCATCGCGCTTGCGCCGAACAGGGTTCCCTGCGGTCCGGGGAGGACCTCGATACGGTCGAAGTCGGTCGGGTGGATGTCGAGGTTTCGTCCCGGGGTCGAGGCCGGAGCATCGTTGACATAGAGCGCGACATTAGGCTGCACGCCCGCCACGCCGAGGATCTGCGATCCCGCAGTGTCAGTCGAAAGGCCGCGGATGTAAACGGAGGAGACGCCCGGCCCGCGCGAAGCCGTGCGCACCGAAGGAAGATATTCGACGAGCTTCTCGAAGCTGGTGACATTCAGCTGTTCAAGCTGCTTGCCGCCAATCGCCTGGATGGCGACCGGGATCTTGTTCGCGGATTCGGAACGCCGCGTCGCGGTCACGATGATGTCGGCAACCGAGCCGTCATCGGTCTTCGCGCTCGCAGGGGCATCCTGCGCGAAGGCCGGAGTCTCGCATGCACCAAGCAACGCCGCCGTGACGATTGCGGACGATAGTTTCCAGCTGGCTTTCAAATTTTTTCTCCCCAAAATGCCCAAGGGTTTCCACCTAACCCTTTTATGGCAGACAGACTGTCTCGCCGCTCCATATGCGGCAATTGACCAATTTTTCCCGACTGGTAAAATTTATCCTCTCACTGATCACAACATCTGAATGTTGCGATGATAATGGCTCGTGTAGCCCCCGGCTGATGAGCCGGAATGCGCCATAGAGCTAACGCAGACTGCAATTGTGATTTAACCGGGGTTTGAAATGGGAAGCGGCGCAGATTTCGTAATTTTGGTAGCCACCAGGGACCGCAAGGGAATCGTTGCTGCAGTCGCAAACTCAATTTCCAGCCAGGACTGCAACATCGTCGAAAATGCGCAGTTCGGGGACGGCAGCACCGGCCAGTTCTTCATGCGGATGGCGATTTCCGGGCCGGACGGAATGACAATCGAGAGCTTTACAGATGCTTTCACCCCCGTCGCCACGGCATACCATCTCAACTGGCGGATCCATGATCTACGACGCAAGCTGAAAGCGATGATCATGGTCAGTCAGGGCGGCCACTGCCTCAACGACCTGCTTTACCGCACCGCAACCAACCGCCTGGCGATGGAAGTCACCAGTGTAGTCTCTAACCACACAACCTGGCAGCGCCGCGCCGAGCACGAAGGGATTCCTTTCTTCCATCTGCCCATCACGCCCGAAAACAAGCTTGAGCAGGAAGCGCGGTTGATCCAGCTGGCTGAAAACCAGGAAGTCGATCTTATCATCCTTGCCCGCTACATGCAGGTCTTGTCAGATCAGCTGTGCCGCAAGCTTGATGGGCGGGTGATCAATATCCACCACAGCTTTCTGCCCGGTTTCAAGGGTGCCAAGCCTTATCACCGTGCCTATGAACGCGGGGTCAAAATGGTTGGCGCGACCGCGCACTATGTCACACCGGATCTCGACGAAGGGCCGATCATCACCCAGGATGTATCGATCATCGATCATGCCGATACGGTTGATGACTTGATCGCACAGGGGCAAGAAACCGAAAGCCGGGCACTTGCGCGCGCAGTCAAGCTCCATCTTGAACACCGGGTGATGCTGAATGGCAACCGCACGGTTATATTCAAGTAGGGCTCGCAAAGGAAGCTGCGCGTGGCGCAAGAGAAATTACTGCTCGAGGCACGCGGCGCCGCAGGCATTGCCTCGACCATGATTGAACACAAGGCGGTTTTCACGCCTGACCGGACTTGATATGCGTTAGAATTACAAAGAAACGGCGTTGGGCGGCCTGGCCGTCAATGGCGTTGAATGCCAAAAACCAGGAGAGCAAACTCATGAAGACCCGTGCCGCCGTTGCCTTTGAAGCGAAGCAGCCGCTTGAGATCGTCGAGCTCGATCTTGAAGGGCCGAAGGCGGGCGAAGTGCTGGTTGAGATCATGGCAACGGGTATCTGCCACACCGATGCCTATACGCTT
>JANLOZ010000042.1:0-56813 GCA_031366845.1 Novosphingobium sp.
CGGAATGGTCACCAATATCGCAGCCAACTTCCGTCCGCCGCAAGGTGCTGACTTCGATCTGATCAAACGGTTCTCAGGCATGCGCGGAACGGTAGAAGTGGACGACGTTGCCGATCAGATCGTGATGCTGGCCAGCCCGGCGGGGCGCGGCTTTCATGGGGCATGCATCACCATAGATGCCGGGATCACGGCGGGATGATGCAATGAAATTAGAGACTGGGACATTACAGACTGGGACATCACAGACTGGGACATTACAGACCGGCTTCATTGGCCTCGGCAGCCAGGGCGGACCGATGGCAGAGCGCATGCTGGCCGAAGGTTTCCCGCTCACGATCTGGGCACGCCGGGCCGAGGCGCTTGCGCCTTTCATAGCGCAGGGTGCAACGGTGGCGGGATCAATTGCTGCACTTGGGCAAGCCTGCGATCATGTCGGCATTTGCGTGGTTGATGATGCCGGAGTTGCGGCAATCTGCGACGAGCTTATCCCGGCGATGAAACCCGGAAGCTTGCTCGCCGTGCATTCCACCATCCTGCCCGCAAGCTGCGAAGTGCTGGAACAGCGCTGTTCGGCGCGTGGGCTACTGTTCCTTGATGCCCCCGTTAGCGGCGGCGGTCCCGGCGCGACGGCGAAGACTCTCACGGTGATGTGCGGCGGATCAGCGCAGGCCTTTGCGCAAGGCAAGCCGGTGTTTGAAAGCTTTGCCGGGCTGCTCGTTCACCTTGGCCCGGCGGGCGCGGGACAGCGCGCCAAGATCATCAACAACACATTGCTCGCCGCCAACATGGGACTGGCACAGGCGGCGCTTGGCGCTGGCGAAACCCTCGGTATTGAACGGGCAGCACTGGCCGAACTGATCAAGGCCTCGAGCGGACGCTCCTATGGGTTTGAGCTGTTTGCACGCCTGCCCTCGCCCGCCGCTTTCGCCATTGGCGCGCCGTTGCTGGCGAAGGACGCGCGACTGCTGGCGGCTATCCGAGGCGATGACAAACACGCGCAAAGGCTGCTTGCAGCCGCTGGGCCCTTCCTTTCTGCGGCCACTGGCGAGCCGCTTTAGGCACTGCTTGACTTGCAAGCCGGTTCGAGCGATATGGTTACATTAGAAACCATATCGGTACGCAAGATGCCCGACCTGTTTGACAATCCCATCGGCCTTGACGGCTTCGAATTCATCGAATTCTGCGCGCCAGAAAAGGGCCTGCTCGAGGCGACGTTCACCGAAATGGGCTTCACCTGTGTCGCCCACCACCGCTCGAAAGATGTCCAGTTGTGGCGGCAGGGCGGGATCAATCTGCTCGCCAATTATGAGCCGAGCAGCCCGGCAGCATGGTTTGCTGCTGAGCACGGGGCGTCGGCCTGCGGCATGGGTTTCCGTGTCAAAGATGCCGCCATCGCCTATGCCCGGGCGATCGAACGTGGGGCCGAGCCAGTCGAAATGCGCACCGGCCCGATGGAACTCAACCTGCCAGCCATTCGCGGCATTGGCGGATCGATCATCTACCTGATCGACCGATATGGCGAGGACCTGTCGATCTGGGACATCGATTTCCGCTATGAACCGGGCATCGAACGCCATCCGGTCGGCGCTGGCCTCAAGATCATCGACCACCTGACCCACAACCTTTACGGTGGTCGCATGGCGCACTGGGCGGCTTGGTATGAGCGCATCTTCAACTTCCGCGAAATCCGCTATTTTGACATCAAGGGCGAATATACCGGCCTCACCAGCAAGGCGATGACCGCGCCCGATGGCAAGATCCGCATTCCCTTGAACGAAGAAGGCCCCAAGGGAGGTGGCCAGATCGAGGAGTATCTGCGCGCCTATAATGGCGAGGGAATTCAACATATTGCCTTTTCCAGCGATGATCTTCTGCACACCTGGGACCGTCTGAAGCAGACCGGCACAGGCTTCGTCCCGCCCCCGCCTGACACCTATTACGAAATGCTCGAAGATCGCCTGCCCGGCCACGGCGAACCCATTGCCGAACTCCAGCCGCGCGGTATCCTGCTCGATGGTTCGACCAAGGACGGCGATCCGCGGCTGCTGCTGCAAATCTTCTCGCAGCCGAAGATCGGCCCGGTGTTCTTCGAATTCATCCAGCGCAAGAAGGATGAAGGTTTTGGCGAAGGCAATTTCACTGCGCTGTTCAAATCGCTCGAGGCCGATCAGGTTCGGCGCGGATCGCTAACGATCGAGGAGGACGCTGCATGAACGATCATCCCGTAAGCTTGCAAGGCATTCACCACGCCGCTTATCGCTGCAAGGATGCGGGCGAGACGGTCGCCTGGTATCAGCGGGTGCTCGGCATGAGCTTTACAACCGCATTTGCCGAGGATCATGTGCCGTCAACTGGCGAATATGATCCCTACATGCATGTGTTCCTCGATGCGGGGAACGGCAACGTTCTCGCCTTTTTTGAACTGCCCAATCAGCCCGACATGGGGCGTGATGCCAATACGCCCGAATGGGTGCAGCACATGGCGCTGCGCGTGCCTTCGGTGGCGGCGCTGCTGAAGGCGAAAGCGCATATTGAGGCAGAGGGGGTCGCAGTGCTCGGACCGACGTGGCACGGGATATTTCAGTCGATCTATTTCTTTGATCCCAATGGCCACCGGATCGAGCTCACCGCCGATATCGGCACCGCTGAGCAATACGCGGAATTGGCGCGCGTGGCCGGGCCAATGCTTGAGGAGTGGAGCAGGACAAAGAAGGCTCCGCACCATGCCGATTGGCTGCACAAGGCCCCTGATTAGAGCGGCGACAGCACGCGGCGTTCGTCGTCGAGCTGCGCAACAAGATGCGCGCGGGCGGGCATTTCGCGCAGTATCCATTCGGTAAGTCTCTGGTATAACTGGACGAAATTAGCGATCCCGGCCTCGTCCATAACGCCGGCGCCGGGTGGTAGTTCGCACTCTTGCTCCATGCGCCACTTGCTCACGAGCGCGAATGATGGCGCGGCAAGCATCACCAGAGCGTCAACCCGGTCGAACAATTGCTGATAGTCTTGTGCAAGGCAGAAATTGGCATAACGGCGCCAGATGCCCTGCGGATCGGCGGTGGCTTCGAGCGCATTGACGGGTTCGAGCATCTCTACCTCAGGCTGCGGCAAAGCACCCACGCACCATCCTTCGAGCAGTAGCACCCGGCAATTGGCAGGGGCGCTGGGCCATATTGCAGGCGCAGCGCGTTCATCCTTCGCCTTGTCAAAGCGCGGCAGGTCCACCGCTTCTCCACGCGCCATTCGCTCGATCACCTGCATACCTAACGCAACATCATGCGTCCCCGGTACCCCCCGCGTGGCGAACAATGGATGGACTTCGCGCGCCATTTTCTGCCGTTCGGCACGCGTGAGGTAAAGATCATCGAGCGAGAGCACTGCGGTTGCCACCCCCAAACGTTCAAGCTTGCTGGCCAACCATTTGGCGAGCGTCGATTTGCCCGATCCCTGCGCCCCGCAGATACCCAGCACGAACAGTCCGGTTCGCTGCTTCAAACCCCGCTGCACGAGCGACAGCGCCGCCGCCGCAAGCTGCGCGTCGGGTTCAGGCGACACGGTTGGGCGGGTCCTGACCGGCGAGGAAGGCATCGATATTGGCAATCGCCTGCATCCCCATCGCCATGCGGCACTCCACCGTCGCGCTGCCAAGGTGCGGCAGCAGGACTGCGTTTTCGAGGCCAATCAGCGCGGGTTGAACCTTCGGCTCATCCTCGAATACATCGAGCCCGGCAGCAGCAATGCTTCCCGAGACAAGAGCATCAGCCAGCGCCGCTTCATCGACCACAGAGCCGCGCGCGGTGTTGATCAGGATGCTGGTGGGCTTCATCTTCTTGAGCAGAGCCGCGTCAATCATATGCCGGGTAGCATCTCCGCCGGGGACGTGGAGCGAGAGCACATCGGCCGCTTCAGCCAGCGCGGTGAGACTGTCAAACCGCACTGCATCCCCGGGATCAGCGACCTGCGACCGACTGAAATAAGCGATTCTCATGCCAAAGGCGCGAGCCCGCGATGCGGTTGACCGGGCGATCCGGCCATATCCAACCAGCCCCAACAACTTGCCCGTCAGCCCTTGCCCCATCAGCGCGCTCGGCCCCCAGCCCGTCCAGCCACCCGAACGGATCAGCCGCTCGCCCTCACCTGCACGCCGCGCGCTCATCAACATCAGCGTCAAGGCGAGTTCGGCAGTGGTTTCGGTCAGCGCATCGGGGGTGTTGGTGACGATAATTCCGGCGGCGCGCGCGGCATCGAGGTCGATATGCTCAACCCCTGCGCCAAAATTGGCGATGAGTTTTACCCGCGCGCCCGGCCGCAGCATTTCCGCGCCTAACCGGTCGGTAATCGTTGGCAGCAAGATGTCACAGTCAGCCAGCGCAGCAGCAAGTTCGGACCGCGACAGGGCATCATCGGCATCGCTGAGCTGTGCGCCCAGCCGCTCGGCCAGCACTTCTTCCACCGGCGCAGGCAGGCGGCGCGTCACGAGGATTCGGCCGGCGGTCATAGCTTGCCTTCCCGTCAGATAGAGCGGCTGATCACTTCCTTCATGATCTCGTTGGTGCCGCCGAAAATGCGGGTAACCCGCGCATCGCGCCATAGCCGGGCGATCATGTATTCATTCATATAGCCCGCCCCGCCGTGCAATTGCAGCGCGGCATCACAGACCCGGCCTTGCAGTTCAGTGTGCCACAGCTTGGCGGCGGAAGCCTCTGCCGTGGTCAGTTCACCGCGCAAGTGCCGGGCGATGGCCCAGTCAAGATGCGCCCAGCCCACCTGCAACTGGCTCTTGAGGTCAGCCAGCGTGAACTTGGTGTTCTGGAACTCGATCACCGCCTGGCCGAAAGCCTTGCGCTCGCGGGTGAAGGTCACCGCTTCGTCAAAGGCGCGCTGGGCGCAGGCCTGCGCCGAAATGGCGATAGACAGCCGTTCCTGCGGCAGCTGGTTCATCAGATAGGCGAAGCCCTGCCCTTCTGCGCCGAGGCAATCGGTAATCGGAATGCGGGCATCCTCAAAGAACAGTTCGGACGTATCGGCGCTGTGCTGGCCAATCTTGTCGAGGTTGCGGCCGCGCTTGAATCCTGGGTTGTCCGCCTCGACCAGAACGATCGACATACCCTTCGATCCTAGCGCCGGATCGGTCTTGGCTACGACCAGCACCAGGTCAGCATTCTGGCCATTGGTGATATAGGTTTTGGAACCGTTGACGACATATTCGTTGCCGCTGCGGATGGCTGAAGTTCTGATCCCCTGAAGATCTGACCCGGCGCCTGGCTCGGTCATGGCGATGGCGGTAATACATTCGCCCGAAACCATTTTAGGCAGATACTTCGCCTTGTGCTCCTCCGAGCCATAGGCTTCGACATAGTCCGCGACGATGTCGCTTTGCAGGCCGATACCGGCGCTGGAACCAGCGTAGCAGATCTCCTCATTGACCACGGCATTATAGCCGAAATCGAGTCCCAGCCCCCCGTATTCGGGCGAAACCGTCGGGCAGATCAGCCCGCCCTCGCCGCAAGCCAGCCAGAATGCACGGTCAACAACGCCCTCTCTTTCGTAGCGATCCATATTGGGCAGCAGCGCGCGGGCGAACAGTTTGCGCACCGAATCGCGGAACATCGCGTGGTCTTCGTTGAACACAGTGCGGGCGGACATATCGATCAAGGAGGCTCTCCGGGTGATTTACAACGCTCTTGCTGCGACACTGCAATGGTGGCGCAATAGTGGCGCAATGTTGGCGCAAAGGGGTTTGCGCTAGCCCTGCAATGATCCGCTCGCAACTTGAACTTGCTGCCAGATGCGGGCATTGCACTTCAATGTCTGAAACATCCGATTACGCTGAGGCAAACTCCGGCACCACTGCGGTGCGTTCCGGCTATGGTTTTGATGAGGGCGCTCTTGCCCAATGGATGCTGCTAAACGTCGAAGGCTTTGCCGGAGCACTCACCGTCGAGCAGTTCAAGGGCGGTCAGTCCAACCCCACCTACAAGCTGGTAACTCCCAGCCGGAGCTACGTCCTGCGCCGCAAGCCTGCTGGCGACATACTGCCCGGTGCCCATGCCGTTGACCGCGAGGCGACAGTACTGGCCGCACTCGGCAAGCAGGGCTTTCCCGTGGCGCACATGTATGGGCTGTGCACTGACGATGTGGTGATCGGCACGTGGTTCTATGTAATGGAAATGGTCGAAGGGCGGATTTTCTGGGACGCGACTTTCCCCGGCGTAACTAACGCAGACCGCCCCGCCTACTTCGCGGCAATGAATGATACGCTGGCGCTGCTGCACAGCTTTGATCCGGCGGCGATCGGGCTTGGCAATTATGGCAAGCCGGGCAATTACTTCGCGCGGCAAATCAGCCGCTGGACCAAGCAATACCTTGCCGATGCACTGGCGGGCCGCAATGCCGATATGGATGCGCTGGTTGACTGGCTGCCGGTAAACATCCCGCCGGGCGACGAAACCACTGTGGTTCACGGCGATTATCGCTGCGACAACATGATCTTTCATCCCAATGAACCGCGCGTGCTGGCGGTGCTGGATTGGGAGCTGTCAACGCTTGGCCATCCGCTCGCCGATTTCGCCAATCACACGCTGATGTATCACATGCCGGCCGAGATCATTGCCGGACTTGGTGGGGCGGACCTTGCCGCGCTCAACGCACCAAGCGAGGCAGAATATGTTGCGCAATATTGCCGTAGCACGGGCCGCGATAGCATTCCCAACTTTGATTTCTACACCGCGTTCAACCTGTTTCGCCTCGCCGGGATATTCCACGGCATCAAGGGCCGCGTGCTGCGCGGAACGGCAGCGAGCGCGCAGGCGGCATCGCGCGGTGAAGCATTCCCCTTGATCGCCAAATTGGCACGCGAGGCGATGGATCGCTGTTCCTAGAAACCCAGCGCCGCAGCGTGGCCGCCATCGACCAGCCAGTCTGTCGCGGTGACGAAGCTGGCATCGGGCGAGCAAAGGAACACTGAAACGGCGGCCAGTTCCTCGGGCCTCCCCATCCGCCCCATCGCCGATTCGCGGATCATCCGTTGCGCGGCTTCGCTGTTCGGCACTTCATCGCGGGTCATCGCGGTATCTATCGCCCCTGGCGAAATAGAGATCAACCGCGCCCCGCGCGCGCCAAAGCTTTTCGCTTCGCGCTTGACCAGAGCCCGCACTCCCAATTTTGACAGTGGATAGGCCAGGTTCGGCGTTGAAGCGAGGTGGAGCAAAGCGGTGGCTCCTCCGGGCGGCAGCGGTCTGGCGAAGGCTGCAGCAGCCTCTGGCGGGGTCGGGAAATTGGCGGAATTGGACGAATAAAGCACTGCCGCCGATCCCGGTGCCATGACATCGCGCAGGCCATCGACCAGCCGCACCGTGGCATCAAGATTGACCTCAAGAATGCGCGCGGCATCGCCCATTGCCGGCGAGATCCCGGCGGTGTGGATCAACGCGGAAATCAGCCGGCCAGCCAGCGCGGCAACGATAGTCGCCGGAAAGGCAGGGTCGGCGATATCGCCCGCGAGCACCTCAACCAAAGCCCCGCCCGCGCGCAAGCGAGCGGCAACCGCTTCAAGCCGATCCAAATGAATATCGCACAGCAGCAACGCGTCCCAGCCCTCCGCCGCCAGCTTCGCCGCGCAGGCCGAACCCATGCCGCCTGCCCCGCCGGTAACCACGGCCACGCCCTTTGCCCGATCTTTTCCCAGCATCCTCACCCTACCTTTTGCTTTGTTCAAACGCGCTGTGTCACCCCTTGACCGATTTCTGCAATCTTGTTCGCATTGATGGTCTGCGATCATCGCAGCGGCGACTGCGTTGTGGCACTGCCCCGGCGTTCTATGCTAAGCCAGCGATAACAATTGAAACTACCGCCCGAGAGAAACCCCCATGCGCGCCACGCCGCAATTCGACTTTGCCCTTGGCGAGAGCGCCGAGATGATCCGTGAGGCCACCGCACGCTTTGCCGACGAGCAGATCGCGCCGCTCGCCGCCCGCGCTGATGCCGAGGACTGGTTCCCGCGCGAGCTTTGGGTGCCGATGGGCGAACTCGGCTTGCATGGCATCACCGTTGAGGAGGAATGGGGCGGTCTGGGGCTGGGATATCTCGAACATGTCATTGCAGTTGAAGAAGTTAGCCGGGCTTCTGCATCGGTTGGTCTATCTTATGGCGCGCATTCAAACCTCTGCGTCAACCAGATCCGTCGCTGGGGCAGCCCCGAGCAAAAGACGAAATATCTGCCGGGGCTGATCTCGGGCGAGCATGTCGGCAGCCTTGCCATGTCTGAGGCCGGGGCGGGATCAGATGTGATCTCGATGAAGCTGCGCGCCGAGCCGATTTCGGGCGGTTTCCGGCTCAATGGCACCAAGTTCTGGATCACCAACGGCACCTGCGCCGATACGCTGGTGGTCTATGCCCGCACCAGCCCTGAGGGATCGCGCGGGATCACCGCGTTCCTGATCGAAAAGGGCACACCGGGGTTCTCGGTCGGCCAGAAAATCGACAAAATGGGCATGCGCGGCTCGCCGACGGCCGAGCTGGTTTTCGACGATTGTCTGGTGGGCGATGCCAACGTGATGGGCTCGGTCGGCGGCGGTGTCGGCGTGCTGATGTCGGGGCTGGACTATGAGCGCGTGGTGCTTGCGGGGCTCCAATTGGGCATCATGCAGGCCTGCCTTGATGTCGTAATCCCTTATGTTCGCGAGAGAAAACAGTTTGGCCAGGCGATCGGCACATTTCAGCTGATGCAGGCGAAAGTGGCCGACATGTATGTCGCACTGCAATCGGCGCGGGCCTATGTCTATGCCGTGGCGCGCGCCTGTGATGCCGAGCAGACGACGCGGTTCGACGCGGCGGGGGCGATTTTGCTCGCGAGCGAGAGTGCTTTCAAGGTGGCTGGTGAAGCTGTGCAGGCTTTGGGGGGTGCGGGTTATACCAAGGACTGGCCGGTCGAGCGTTTCCTGCGCGATGCCAAACTGCTCGATATCGGTGCCGGGACCAATGAAATCCGGCGGATGCTGATCGGGCGCGAATTGATCGGAGCATAAGGGGTTGGACATTCACTCCCCCTTCCCCATCAAGAGGAAATAGTGGCATGCCTTAGTCTCCGGGCTTCACGTCAATCACGGCGCGGCGCAAAATTTCCGGCACGCGAATTGACCGCTTCCCATGGCCCGCCATGCACGGCATAGAAATCGTTCGCCAGAAGGGAAGCAGGCTGCGTGAAACGATCCAGGTTCCAGCCGCTTCCCTCGCCGCACTTGCGCATCAGCCTTGGCATTACCGGCCACCGATCGGAGCATCCCGGATTTGCGCCCCATCGCGCGCGGATCGAGGCGGTGCTCGCCGGGATTTTTGACCGGATCGATGCCCAGGCAAAAGCCACCACCCCCGCCTTCGGACGGGCGCACATGGCCCCCACCCGGCTGCACTGCCTGCTGGCTGACGGGACCGATCAGCTTGCCAGTGAACTGGCATTGCGGCGCGGGTACGAGCTGATTGCGCTGCTGCCGTTCGGCCCGGCGCTTAACCGGGCAATCAATTCGATGCCCAAAAGCGCTGCCGATGCCCGCGCACTGCTGGCGGGAGCCACACCGGCAAATGCCGCTGCCGCTCGCCATGCAGAGGTGCTCGACACGATGAGCGCGCGCGTGGGCACCATCGCGCTGGCAGACAGTGACCAAAGGCTCTGCGCGCGCCTGATCGCCCATCTTGACCGGCCGGGCGATGCCGAAGCCGCGCGGCTTTATGGTGCGGAAAGCTCTCGGCAGGTGGCGATCGCCGGCGGAATGCTGATCGAACAGTCTGACCTTCTGATCGCGGTGTGGGACGGGGTGACCACCGCGCATCCCGGCGGCACCGGACACACGGTTGCGGCGGCGGTGGAGCTCGGCTCGGCGGTGTTGTGGATCGATCCGGCGAGCCCGGAGGACTGGCGCTTTCTCAGCGCGCCCGAATCGCTGGCGCAGCGCGGTGCTGGCACGGCAGCCGATCCCGCATCCCAGCTCGACAGTCTTGTGCAGAAAATGCTCGGCGCAGATGAGGATGTCGGCGAGCGCGCGAATTCGCTCGATCATGAAACCTGGTCCCCGCGCAGCCTGCGGCTGGCGCATGGCTATCGCCGGATCGAAGCACTGTTCGGCGGAAGCGGGCTGCGCGACAAGCTGCGCGGGCTGACTGACCATTATGAGCACCCCGATCAGATCGGCGAAGGCACTTGCGCGCCAATGCTCGCCCAGATGCGCGCCTTGCCCGGTGCCGATCAGACTTTTACCGCCAGGGTTGAAAGCGAGGTAATGCGCCGCTTCGCCTGGATCGATGGCATTTCAGCGAGGCTGTCAGATGCCTATCGTGGCGGCATGACGATCAACTTCCTGCTTTCGAGCTTCGCGATTGTCGGCGGGCTGGCTTACCTGCCGCTCGGCGCTTCGAGCAGCAAATGGGGCTTCGCCCTGTTTGAACTGGCGCTGCTGGGTGGCATCCTGTTGATCACCAGCGTCGGCGTGCGCAAGCGCTGGCACAGCCGCTGGTTTGAAACCCGCAGGGTTGCGGAATACCTGCGCCACGCATCGCTGATGCTGGCGCTTGGCGCGGCGCGATCGCCCGGGCGCTGGCCGCAGGGGGCGGAAACCAGCTGGCCCGAATTCTATGCCCGCCAGACCATTCGCGGCGTTGGCCTGCCAAGAATTGCGATCACCAATGCCTATCTGCGCGGGGTTTTGACCGGGCTGCTGAAACCGCACGTCATCGGCCAGCGCGATTACCATTCGGGCAAAGCGGACCGGCTCACAATGGTCCACCACCGGCTCGATCATGTGTCAGAGCGGCTGTTCCAGTTCGCGGTGGCGACTGTGACGATCTATCTGCTGCTCAAGGTCGGCGTCGCCATGCACCGCATCGATGGTGATTGGCTCGAGCGCGCGTCCAAATGGTTCACCCTGCTCGGCGTCGCCTTCCCGACATTTGGCGCATCGATTGCCGGGATCCGATATTTCGGCGATTTTGAACGGTTCGCGGCAATCTCGCAGATTACCGCCGCCAAGCTCGATTCGATCGCCGCGCGCATCGCCATTCTTGAAGGCGCGAACGACGAGGAGCTGACCTATCGCCGCGTCACCGCGCTCGCCCACGCCACCGATGACATTGTCTATGCCGAGATCGAGAACTGGCAGGCGGTGTTTGGCGGCAAGCAGATATCGGTGCCAGTGTGATGGGGT
Source organism: Novosphingobium sp. (assembly GCA_031366845.1). Lineage (GTDB taxonomy): Bacteria > Pseudomonadota > Alphaproteobacteria > Sphingomonadales > Sphingomonadaceae > Novosphingobium. The sequence continues at coordinate 11,196 of JANLOZ010000042.1, forward strand.
GTGGAGTGCCAAGGAGGGTGGACCCCATCAAGCTCTGGGCCAGCAATTCAAACCGACTCATCACGTCTACAATCCGCGCGTTGGTAGAAGCATTTTAACCTGATAGGGCGGTTAAATCAGGCACGATCTTGCGGAGTAATGACGCATCATGAAATCGCCGCACAGTGCATCAAACGAAGCGGAGGACGAAACCAGCGTTTTCGTCTCCTATTCGCGCGCTGATCAGAAACGGGCGATGCCGGTTATAGGCGCGCTTGAGCAGGCGGGCTTTCGCGTGTGGTGGGACGGCCTGCTCGAAGGCGGTGACAATTTTCTGCCGACGACCGATGCCGCGCTTGAAGCCGCCGATGCGGTGGTGGTGCTGTGGTCAAAGGTGTCCGTCGATTCGCACTGGGTGCGCGATGAGGCAACGTCGGGCCGCGATCGGCATTGTCTGGTGCCGCTGTCGTTCGATGGCGTGCAACCGCCGCTGGGGTTTCGCCAGTTTCAGGTGATCGATCTGGCGAAATGGAACGGCAAACCCGATACGCCCGAAATGGCGCGTCTGGTGCGCGGGGTGGGTCTGATCAGCAGCGGCGCGGCACGGCCACGCCCGATAGCGCCGCCGTCTGCGCCCCCAAACGCATCGCGGCGCGGGGTGCTGATCGGTGGCGGGGTGGCGGCGATTGCGGCGATAGGCGGTTTGACGGCCTGGGGTACCGGGCTGATCGGCGGCGCACGCGCGGGCAATAACAGCATTGCGGTTTTGCCGTTCAAGAACCTCAGCGGCGATGTGGCGCAAGACTATTTTTCTGACGGACTTTCCGAAGAACTGCGTTCGGCGCTGGCGCGCAACCGGGCGTTGCGGATCGCCGCGCCGACGTCTTCGGCCGGGCTGCGCGATCAATCGGCGGATGTCACCGCTGTCGCCAGCAAGCTAAGTGTCGCCAATGTGCTGCGCGGCAGCGTTCGCCGTCAGGCTGACAAGCTGCGGATTTCGGTCGAACTGGTGGCGGGCAAGGACGCGAGCATTCAGTGGGCGCAGACCTTTGACCGGCTGGTGACCGATGTCTTCGCCATGCAGAGCGAGATTGCCAACACGGTGGCGAAAATGCTGTCGACCGAGATCACCGCGCAAGACATCGCCAAGGGCGTTTCGGGCGATCGGCAGCAGCTTGGCGGAACCGACAATGTCGCCGCGTTCGAGGCCTATCTCAAAGGCAAAGCGCTCGCCGAAGCCAGCGCTGATGAAGCGAGCGACCGCGCCGCACTCGCGCAGTTCGACGCGGCGATCGCGCTGGATCAGGACTATGCATCCGCGCTCGCCGCCAGATCCAAGATACTCGCTGTCATCGCCAATGAAACCGCACAGGGTGCCGAAATCCGCGGACTCTATGACCAGGCGATCGCATCGGCCGAGCGCGGGGTGAAGTTGGCTCCTTTGCTGGCCGAGGCGCATTCCGCGCTGGGCTACGCGCTCTATAACGGACGGCTCGATGCCAAGGCGGCGCGCGAGCACTATGACCACTCGCGTGATCTGGGCGGCGGCGATGCCGACGTGCTTCGCGCCTTTGCCCTGTTCTGCGCCTATACCGGCCGTGCGGGCGAGGCGAAGGAGGCGATGAACACCTCGCTGTCACTCGATCCGCTAAACCCCGGCGCATTCCGCGCGGCGGGCTATGTCGCTTATGCCGCGCGCGATTATCCGCAAACCATCGCCATGGTGCGCCAGGCGCTGGCGCTCAATCCGCAAATCAGCTCGGCCAATGCGGCCATCGGCAATGCGCTTTACATGTCCGGGCAAAACGCCGCTGCGATTGCTGCCTATCGGGCCGAACCGCTCGAAATGTTCAGGCTGGCAGGGCTGGCTATCGCGCAGCACAAGGCGGGCAATCAAGTTGCCGCCAAGGCCGCTGCCGCCCGGCTCGATGCCTGCTGCAGCACCAGTTCGGCCTATCAGCAAGCGCAGATTTTTGCCCAGTGGGGGGATGTCAAAGCGGCCATGGCCAAGCTCGACGACGCGGCGCGGGTCAAGGATTCAGGCCTGCTTCTGGCACCCACCGATCCGCTGCTCGATCCCTTGCGAAATGGACCCGGCTTTCAGCAATTGATTTTGCGGCAAGGGCTGTCATAGTTCCGCAAATCTGTAACAGGAGGACTGGGCTAATGCGTAAGATTCATACGGGTATTCTGGTAGCAATGGCAACTCTGGCTTTGGCCGGATGCAAGAAGAATGCAGACGATGCGGCCCCCGCAGCAACCGAAGCGGCGGCTACACCAGCTGACGCCGGCATGGCGAGCGCTGCGCCTATGGCTGACGCCAGCGCCACCAGTGATCCCAACGGTAACCCGATCAAGCCGTAAGAGTTGATTCTGCCGAACGTCACGACTGTCGCGGCGTTCGGCGGAATTCGCTTTGATGCTCTGCACTCGACAGGGCAGGACAAGAGGCACGCATGGACAGGTCCAAAGCCCACAGCTTCGCCTGTCTGCTGGCAGTAATGGCGGTCGGCGCATTGCCGTTCTCGCACTTGTATGCTCAGGCAGCCAAACCCGGCACCAGCGAAGCCGATGATGCTGATGACAGCACCGATGCTGACGATTCCACCGATACCGACAGCCGCGCAGATGCAGACGATACCGCCGTCGGCCTGTTGCCAGACCGCCTGCCGCCGCGCGCGCTTGAGCAGATGGCCGCCTATGCCAAAGAGGCTGGCGATGGCCACGGCTTCGTCACCGCGCGCAACCTCGCGTGGACGACGCGCGATGTTTCGATTGCCTTTCAGGCGGGCGATGGCCTCGCAGACTATTACCCGCTGATCGAGGCGACGGCGAAGGAATGGCTCGATCCTTCGATCCGGTTCTACATGTCGTTCCGCAAGCCCGATGGCAGCTTTCGCACATGGTCCCCGGGCGACCGCACCCGGGCAGGGACAATCCGCATCGCCTTTGTTCATGACGGTTCCTATTCGCTGATCGGCAAGGAAGCGCTGGCCTCCAGCATCAGCCCCGGCGAAAAGACGATGAATCTGGAACTCGGCCCGGTTATGGCGAGCGGCGGGGCGCATCTGGCACTGAGCGACCGGCTGACGGTGCTGCACGAATTCGGCCACGCGCTCGGCCTTGCGCACGAACATTTCCATTCGCAGTGCCAGGCTGACCTCAAATTCGATCCAGACCCCGGCTATGTCGAAACCCGCGTGCCGGGAACCGAGGCTGCACCGCAGTTTACAGTAGATGCGCAAGGCCGCTCTCCCGGAATTTACAAGGCAATGGCGGGCGCGCCGAATTTCTGGGACCGCGGCGCCATCCTGACCAATTATCACTGGACAAGCTTTTCGCGCCAGACCGGACTGCGGATGGAAGGCGCTCTGCGCGGCACAGCCACGACCAGCGCCAGCGGTGATCCCGGCTTTGCGCAATCGCCCGAGATCGACCGCAGCTCGATCATGCTTTACCCGATGGCCTCGTTCCTGCTCAAATCGGGTCGCAATTCGGTGTGCAAATTCGCGCCCCAGGGCAGCGGCGTGCAATTATCGGCGATGGACCGTCAGGCTTTCGCCAACCTTTACGCCAGGCGCAACTAGGCATGTCCGCCGCAGGAGTCACCGCCATGAAGCTTTCCCGCCGCCATATGGTCGCCGCGTTGATGGCCGGGCCTCTGGCGGGGTCGCTCGCCTGGCCCGCATTTGCCCAGCGCCCGGCAGGCACCCGCGCCCCGTCAAGGTTCGCGATTGATCAGGTGGGGCGCATCTGCGGGGCGGTTGGCATTACCCCCAACTTCACGCTGCTTTCGGGCGATGTAGAAGCGGCGCAGGCACGGCTGGTCGGCACCGATCGTCAGATCATCTACAGCGAAGACTGGCTGCGGCAGCTTGAAATCGATGCCAATTCAGCGGTACCCGCGATGGTCATCCTCGCGCATGAGATTGGCCATCACATCAACGGACACACTCTTGATCCCATTCCGGCTGACACAGTCCCCCCCGACGGACTGCGCTTCCGCGTGCGCGAGGAGCAGGAGGCGGATATTTTCGCCGGCGGCATCACCGCGCGTCTGGGCTACCGCGTTGAGGAAGGGCTGCCCGCCTTCGACAAGACCAGCACCACGCGCACCATCGACCATCCTTCGCGCAAGGAACGGCAGGACTATTACACCGGCGGCTGGGACGCGGTGCCGCAGCTTGGCAGGCCAGCAAGCACAGTGGTTGCCGATGCGCCGGAAGTGATCAACGTCTATTCGCACAATGAAGGCGCGGATCGCATCCAGTCACAGTTCAAGGGCAAAGACCGCTTATGGCATGAATTCCAGGACGGCGAAGCCTTTGCCGATTTTGAAGAAATGTCGCGCGATCCTTGCGGGCGGATTTCGATCTTTGATCAGGAACGCGGGGTGTGGATTCGCCTGACGCCATCCAAAACCGGCTTTGGTCTTGGCGAATTTGGCATTGAGCAAGGGGTTACGCGCAAACAATATCCCAAGGACTGGAGCGCGCTCGATCCCGAATGGCAAGACAGCGGCAGGGGTTCGCAAAGCTGTGTTGGCGGACAATTGCGTTAACGCGCGCTTGCCGCCACCCTGGGTTTCGGCAGCGGTCCGGTGTGCTGCTCAATCCACAGCCTGAACGGTGCGATGCGGGTGAACACGCCGGGGGCTTTGTTTTTGCCGCATTCCATCTTGCCGACATTGTGGCTGACAATCCCGATCAGCGTCGGCACGCTCTGCTCGAACACCACCAGCGGCCCGCCGCTGTCGCCATGGCATTGCGCCGCCGCGTTGGCCCCGACGCCCGCCGCGCAAAGGGCGATATCGCTTCGCAGGCATTTGGCGTCTGGCTGGAGCGCGACCACGCCGATTTGCAGCGGCGCAGAGGGATGATCGAGCCCGGTCTGGCCCCAGCCATAGAAATAGGCGTGCGATCCCGCACCGCGACTGAAGGTTGCTGGTTTGGGATCTACAGCGATCAATTGCGCCCACACCCGCTTTGATTTGTCGGTCAGCGCATCGGGCACGAAATGGATCAGCGCGATGTCGCTGAAAAAGCCCTTGTTGTCATAGTCGGGCGAGACCACGGCATCAGCAATCCTGTAGCTGACGCTGCCCTGACCGGTTGCAATATCGGACAGGCCAAGGCGAATGCGATAGCCGGCATCCCTGATGTTCAGCCCCATGTCGCTGATGCAATGCGCGGCGGTAACCACCCAGCCCCAGGCAATCAGCGAGCCGCCGCATTCGAGCCGGTCTTCCCAGTCGAGCGTCCGCTGGGTAACCTGCAGCAACTTCTCCGGACGCTGCAATTGCACCTGCCACGGTGCGCTGCCCGGCTTGGGCGTGAAACCGTCATACATGCCCGGCATCGGACCGTTTTCAACGACGACCCAGCGGTAGTGCCACTTCCCCGACTTGCCCCGCCACCACACCTTGATCTTTTCAGACGGTTTCGGCGCCTCGATCACGGCATCGGGCGGTGGAATACGATCGTCGGCCAGGGTAATGCCATCTGCGCCTGCTGCCGGATCGGGGCAGCGCCAATCGTCATAGCACGGGTCCTGCGCCGGCTTCTTGTCTTCAAACATTGCCTCTACCGCGCGCGGATCAAGCTCGGCCTGAGGGGCTGGCTGGGTTGGGCTGAGGGTGCCGGTTGCAGTCGAGCCTGGCCCAACTTGCGCGGCAATCTGCTGCGCGCAGAGCAACAGGATCAAAGCCAAGGCCCACCGCATCGCACGCATAGATCGCCCTCCTTTGAGGCGCGCACATACCACCAATCAATCTGCCGGAACCAAGTGAAATTTTGTGCGTTATCAGTCGCAGAAAACCAGCCGGAGATCAACCATGCCTACCCCCGCCGAACTCGAAGCAAAATTCTGGAAAGCTCTTGGATCGGACCGCACAATGATGCTGGGGTTGGTTGGCGTCGATGATGGCCAAACCCGCCCGATGACCGCGCAGTTTGAGGATGATCGCAGCCCGATCTGGTTTTTCGCTTCGACGGAAAACGAGCTGGCCAATGCTCTCAAAGACGACAATCGCGCGATTGCCACTTTCAGTGACAAGGGCAACGACCTGTTCGCCGCGGTGCACGGTACTTTGACCCGTGACACTGATCGCGCGACGATCGATCGGTTGTGGAACGCTTATGTCGCCGCCTGGTACGAAGGCGGCAAGGACGATCCCAAGCTGGTGCTGCTGCGGCTCGATGCCGAGCGCGCGCAGATCTGGCAGAGCGGATCAAGCATGATTGCCGGGATCAAAATGCTGCTGGGCCGCGATCCCAAGCAGGATTACCATGACAACGTCGCCCAAGTTAACCTGATCAACCACAACTAAGCGCGAGACACGGATTTCAGCATATGTCCTTCACCCAGCTTAACCCGCCGATCCCCGTTCAGGTAATCGGCAAAGGCAAGGGCTTGGCCTTTGGCATGATCGATTACGGCCCCGAGCATAACCTGATCTGGGTCAGCGCAATCGATGAAACCGGCGAAATCTGGTGCGCGCCCAACCCGGTGGTGCGGATGCAGGCGAACTGGACGTTGGGCCGGCCGCGCCCCGATGTCGGCCCCGACGTTCGCGGCACGGGTTCGTGCAGCAGCGCCCGTGAACACGATCATGACCGGCTGAAGGAATGGGCGGCGCATTAGGACACTAGTGACCCGAATCTGAAGTTCGCCACATTATTCGGATAGGGCAGAGCGAACTTCAGATTCAAGAGGGTCACTAGCAACTATATGATTCTAGTGTGGTTTAAGGATTTGAAATTCGCTCCGTGCTTGGCCGATTAATGTGGCGAATTTCAAATCCACCACACTAGCCCAAACTGGCGCTAAGCTGACACACAGTCATTAGCTAAAAATGGCTTTATTTCCCGCGCTTTATCAGCCGGAAGAATTGCCGCCCAGGATAGGCAGAATTTCTCCGGTAATATAGCTTGAGCAATGGTTCGAGGCGCCTCAACCGGGATCGAGACCAGCGCCAGCCTTAACTGCCCTTCCAATAGGGTCTTGCCGCCAATGCACCTGCTCCCGTTCTACAGCAGCAAAGCGCGCGCGCGGCGGGCTTGGTTCCATTGCGGCTGCGCTGGCGCCCATGTTCGGAACCAATCCAGCTGGCAAGCGTTGTGTCGGCTGAGGGTGCGGCTGCGTACGAGAGGCAGGCACGCCCCGAAAAGTCTCAAAGGAGAACAATATGTCCCCCCGCAATCTGTACAAGATCGGCGCTGCCGCAACCGCCCTGTTTCTGGCGGTACCTGCCGCCGCGCAGATGAGCTCGCCCTCGGTGGAACAGGCCTATCCGGCACCCGCGGCGCAGGCCGTCTATCCGCCGTGCTCGGCCACGTTGCAGGATCAGTGCACCAACACCCGCCGCGAGGCTGATGAAAAGGCATCGTCCGGCGACATGGGATCAATGGGCATGGGCATGGGCAAGCCGATGCACCACAAGCGCCATATGCGCCACATGCGCCACATGCGTCATAATCAACACAAGATGTAATGCTGACCGGCTGGTCCGGGCGGCCTGCCTAGACCAGCAGCGGCACTGCGGTTGAATTGAGGAACATTGCCTGGCTGATCGCCGCCTTGACCGTCGATTCGAGGAAGGGCTTGGTGATCAGGAATGTCGGTTCAGGCCGCTCTCCGGTAAGCAGCCTTTCGGGAAATGCGGTGATGAAGATCACCGGCACGTCCATGTCGGCCAGAATGTCCTTCACGGCGTCGATTCCCGAACTGCCGTCGGCAAGCTGGATATCGGCGAGGACCAGTCCGGGACTGCCCTGTCGCACGCAAGCCCGGGCTTCTTCGCGTGTCGTTGCCGTGCCGCAGACGTTATGCCCAGCCGAGCTGACCAGTTCTACCAGCTGGTGCAGGATCAGTGGTTCATCTTCGATGATCAAAACATCGGTGCTGGTCTCACGGGCGATTTCCTCAATCGCTTCATCGGCCAACCGGTGCACATCGCCCGCACCGAGCGACATGATTATCCCGGCGTCGGCTGGATCGAACCCTTCAAGCGTGGTCAGCAACAACGCCTGGCGCCCGACCGGGGTTATGATCGACAGCCGCCGGTGCACTGTTTGTTCAACCGAGTCGGCAGCAGCATCGGGATCAATCCCTGTTTCAATATGCGCCGAATCCCAAATCGAATGAAAGATCTGATACAATCCGACTCGCGCGTCGGCTGTGCTGTCGAGCAGGGCCGGTTCGGCGATCAGCGCTTCAAGCGTGGCGGTAACGAAGGCATCTCCATGCCCTTGTGATCCGGTCAATGCGCGCGCGTAACGGCGCAGATACGGCAGGTTTTGTCCGACCTCTTGGCCAACAGTCATCATGATGCTCCTGTTCGGATTCAACGCCGTGCGACAATCCCGCAGATGGGCGGCAAGGTGCTGACAAGTCCGATATATTCTGCAATTCTAACGCCTGCGCCAGCGATTGTCCATGGGAACAATTAACAACTCAGCCGTGCAAAAACCACCGTTTGGCTGCATGTCAGACGATGTGTTCGAGCAGTGATGCGATTGAAATGAAAGCAAAAGCAATCGAGCTGTCGGCCACGCCATAGGGCATGAATATATCCCCGCCGACGCGCAATGCCCCGCAAGTGTAGACCACGTTCGGCACATAGCCTTCGCGATCCTGATCGGCGGCCGAGAGAATCGGCTGGGTGGTTCGGCCCAGAACGATGCTCGGATCGTGTTTATCAAGCAGCACTGCGCCAACCGAATACTTGCGCATCGCGCCGACGCCGTGGGTCAGCAGCAGCCAGCCCTCATCGAGTTCAATCGGCGGCCCGCAATTGCCGATCTGGACGAATTCCCAAGGATATTGGGCGGTAAGCAACATCTTGCCGTCTGACCATTGCGTGACATCTTTAGAGCGTAGCAGGAAAAGATTTTCACCATCCTGCCGACCGATCATCAGATATTCGTCACCAAACATGCGCGGGAACAACGCCATGCCCTTGTTGCCAGCGGCGGAGCCCCGCATGGGGATCAGCTCGAAGCTTTTGAAATCTTTCGTCCGCAGCAATTCTGACCGGATGCCGCTACCGCTATAGGCGGTATAGGTTCCGAGCCATTCACGCTCACCCGCCTGATTGTGAAAGCGGGTGATGCGCAGATCCTCAAGCCCGTTGCGCTGCGCCGGGGTGACCGGAAACAGCACGGTGCCAGATATGCTGCTGTCGGTTTCGCGATAGACTGTAACCGGTCCATCCGGGTTGGGATCGTCACCCGGAGCGAGCGCGGCGGCTGTCGCCAGCGGCGGCATTGCCAGCAGTTCAAAGCCGCGATCAGCAGTCAGTATCCCCTCGCGAAAGGCGATTGAACTGATATGCCCTTCGCCCACGGTGCGCAGCGTCATGATGATACGTTGTGCACCTTCATGCATCCCGCTCTGGTCAGGATGCAGGGTAATGCTGGGGTTCATTACTGCGGCTGAAGCATAGCTGTATTCGTGGCAGAGATAGGCACCGATCAGCTCTCGGCGTTTAGTGCGGATGGACTGAACATCAAGATCGAGCTGCGCGGCGGCCTCTTCAAACCGGTTGATGAACACATTGCGGGTCTGCCAGTGGCGGCTGCCAAAATCCTGATAGACCAGCGCCAGTTCAGATCGCACGGTGCGCGGTTCAAGCGCCAGAATGCGACCGACCAGCTGGCCCAGACGGCTCGACGTGCTCCCCTGCGCCTGCCATGCGAGGTGGAACGGACGGACAACTACCCGTGTGGGATCGGCCTTCAGGCGTAGTGGATGCTGAACAATCTCAAGCTTCACTCGCACCCACTCCCCAGAACAACAGATTCATTGTTTCCAATGCTGCATATTCCCTGTCCTGGGTAGTACTCTTTGCGCGTAAATCGAGAATTCTGCGCGTAGCCAGTTGCCAGGCCAGCACAGATTCTGCGCCGCAGTTGGCATTGCGGCCCTGCGGGGTCAAACCGTCGCAGCATTCACCCGATTCCTGGTCTGCCAGCGCAACCGACAGATCGTTTTCGCCGACGAACCACGCATAAGCCGCTTCGCCCCATCGGGTCCATTTGGCATCGGGCTCAACCGCCTGGGCGGCAATACAGGCCTCTATCGCGGCGAGGGCCTCAAGCGGTTGCTGATCAAACTGAAGCGGCGGCGCATAGGCGTTGCCGAAGCTTTCCGAACCAATCGGCCGGAAGCGACCGGTTTCAGTGATTTGCAGCTGCATGATCCAGTCGAGCGTTTCGAGCCCTTTGGCGCGCATATCCTCATTGCCAAGAGCGCCGCCGGCGGCAATCAGCGCTTCGGACAGGCGGCAATTGTCATAGGCAAGCACCGGCTCGAACCAGGCCCAATCCGGCCGGCTATGCGCCTTGATCCCGCCCATCAGCGCCTGCGCACCGTGTTTCAGCGTCGCCTCTGACACATCGGTCGCCAGTCCGCCGCGTGCCATCTCGACCGCCGCCAGAACTGAAAATGCTCTCGCCCGCAGCGAATGCAGCGCGGTCAGGCTGAACGACGTTTCACGATAGAGTTCGTTGGCCCATTCGCCGATTGGCGACCCCCGCCGCCGCGTTGCCGCCAGCGAGAGGGCCCACAGCGTGCGCCCATTGCTGTCGTCTGATCCGCCATCCTCCAGCCAGTGACGGTCATAATGCATGAAGTTGCGAAACACCCCGAGCCCGGGGTTCCACGCGTGCTGGATAAAAGCCGCATAGACCATCGACAATTCGTTGCGCAGCGGCGCTTGCAGATCATCGGCGATTGCCACCAGCGCCAGAGCGCGGGCATTGTCATCGATGCAATAACCGTGGTTGCGATCCGCAACGCCAAACCGGCTGTGCTGGAACATGCCGGTGCCATCGGTAAGCCGCTTCAGCGCTGCGGTTCCGGCAACCGGGTTGGATATCTGGTGCTGGATGTGTTCGACCGGGCGTTCGGCCAGCAGAGAGGCAAAATTGGAAAGCACGGTCTTGCCATAGCGTTCCCAGACCATCGACCGCCCGACGCGATAGGCGCGCTGGGCCATGCGTTCCCTGCGCCCATCATCGCGCAGCAACTCGCCAATCGCGCGGGCAAGGCTGGCGGGATCACGGAACGGCACGAGGATGCCGGTACCATCGTTCAACACCTCCTGCGCGTGAACATAACGCGTCGCCACCACCGGTTTGCCGAGCCCGATTGCATAGGACAGCGTGCCCGAGGTGATCTGGTTGGGGTTGTGATAGGGCGTTACATAGACATCGGCGGCCTGCAGATAGCGGGTGAGCAGATCGAGATCGACGAACGAATCGATGAAACGGACATGATCGCTGATTCCGAGCTGATCCGTCCGCGCTTGCAGGCTTTCGCGCAAGACCTCGCCTTCATGGGCAATGATGTGCGGGTGGGTGGCGCCGAGCACCAGATAGATCGCCTTGGGGCAATCGCGGACAATCACCGGCATCGCCTCGATCATGTCGCCGATCCCCTTGTCGGGTGACAGCAGACCAAAAGTCAGGATCACATCACGCCCGGCAAGATCGAACTCCGGCTTGGCGAGATCGGGCTCGACGTAAGCGCGGTCTGGTATGCCATGCGAAATGACCCTGATCTGCCTGTCGGGCACGCCGTATCGGCCTTTGAGGATATCGCGGGCCTTTTCAGCCATGACGATCAGCAGTGCGGCGCGGCGGATGATAACATCGGTGATCCGCCGCTGATTGGGCGAGGGATTTTCAAGGATTGTGTGCAGGGTTACGACCAGCGGAATCTGGAGCCGCTCGATCAGATCAATGACCATTTCGCCATCGGGCCCGCCAAAGATTCCGAATTCATGCTGAAGCCAGGCAACATTGGCCCCGCTCGCGTTGATCGCCTGCGCGGCCGATTGATAGGCAGCAGGATTGTTTTGCGGAATCACATGCAGCGCCGCCTCGCCGGTATTGGCCGCAGTGCCATCATCCATCGCATAGATATCGACAGTAACATCGGGCTGCGCTTCATGCAGAGCAGCGCACGAATCCGCGGTAAAGGTCGCAATTCCGCAGCGGCGGGGCGGAATGGTGCCGATAAGCGCTACCCGCTCAACGCGCGCGGCGGGTGCCGTATCGCTCACCAAGGCCAGTTCACGCGCACGGCTGCGATCAAGTTTATCCAGGAACACGACTTCAGCCATATGCACCTCATTTGCCGCCTTTAGGGCAAAAGACAGATTATCGGATATCGTACCGCGCTTGCCGCAGAGAACCTGTCGACCCATTCGCCTGTAGAGGCGCGGTCAGTAATGCCGGGCCGTTCGGGGCCTAAGCATTCTCTCTCGCCGCTTCGTATTGCCAGACTTTCCGGCGCTCGAAATTGCTGCTCACAAACTTCCAATTTGTCAAATTCCTAAGCAGCGCGCTGAGGTACTCTGGACGCTCGTTCTTGTGATCGACATAATAGGCGTGTTCCCAGACATCGATGGTGAAAAGCGGAACCATTCCGCCATCCTCGGCAAACGGTGTTCCTGCGTCATGGGTCGTGGTCACGGCAAGCTCGCCATTATCGATCACCAGCCAGGTCCAGCCAGATCCGAAATGCTTCTCGCCCTGCGCCTGCAATTCATCGGACAATTTTTCGAGCGACCCGAATTTGGCATTAATCGCTTTCAGCAGGCTGTCCGATGGTGCGCCCGGCTTGCCTGCGGTCAGGCAGTTCCAATAGAATCCGTGGTTCCATGTCTGCGCTGCATTGTGAAACACTTCGACGTCGCCTGATCTTGCCGAAGCGCGAACAATGACTTCGAGCGATTGCCCCTCATAATCGGTGTTCACAATCGCCTCGTTGAGCTTGTCGACATAGGCCTTGTGGTGCTTGCCGTGGTGCAGCTTGAGCGTTTCGGCAGAAATGTGGGGTTCGAGCGCATCGACTTCATAAGGCAGCGGAAGCAAATGGATGGGCACGGGGAAGTCTCCTGTGGAAGCTACCCAACAAACGCGCGAAGGGAACTGCGGTTCCCTGTCAAGACCAGCACCATCGGCGGCACGGGGCGGACTGGCGCAAACCGCCAAAACAGCCTTTAAGCGGATTCAACTACCCGCTTCAGCGGCGCTGTGAATTTCCAGACCAAGCCTTGCGGCGCATAGTCGAGCGTCACATCGGCCTGCAGCGCCAATTTCAGCATATTGACTACGACCATTTTACCGAAGCCTTCGCGCATGGCCGACTTCACCGCAGGACCTGCGCTTTCGGTCCAGTGCATCGAAAAGGTGTTGTCGTCACCAAGGCTCCAGCCAATGTTGACCGCGCCTTCAGCGTTCGAAAACGCCCCGTATCTTGTCGCATTCGTTGCCAGTTCATGGAGCGCCATGCCGATGGTTTGCGCGGCGGCAGGAGAAAGCCGTGCCGCTGGGCCGTTCACGCGAATGCGGTTGCCGAGGTCTTCGACAAACCCCGAAAGCTGCGCGTTCACCAACTCCGCCACATCGATGCCCTCGCGCTCACTCACGCGCATCAGATCCTGACTGGCGGAAAGCGCCATGATCCGCGCCGAAAGCCGCTCGGCATAGGCTTTTTCCGCCGGATCCTTGGCTGTGTGATAGGCAATCGCCTGAACCACCGCGAGCAGGTTCTTCGAGCGGTGATTGACCTCGCCCATCAACAGCCGGATTTGTTCTTCTGAGCGCTTGCGCTCGGTTATGTCAGAAAAAACGCCGGTGATCCGTGATGCATCGTCGGCGAGCCCCACTTGCTGCTGACCATGCATGTCAATCCATTTGAGCTCGCCCGACGGCATGACGATGCGGTGCTCGGAATGGAACACCCGGCCTTCTGCAAGGGCATCGTGATAAATTTTCTGCATCCTGAGCAGATCATCGGGATGGGTTCGCTGCCCCCAGATCTCGATTGGAACCTGCTCATCCAGGTCGGTTATGCCCAGTATGTGGCGCGCGCGGTCATTCCATTCGATCGCGCCGCTGGTCAAATCATAGGTCCAGGCGCCAAGTTCGGCACCATCAATGGCGACACGAAGCCGGTCTTCGCGATCATGCAGGGCAGTTTCATAGGCCGTTCGCTCTGACAGATCGTAGAAGTGGCAAACAACGCCGAACCGGCCATCGGGCATGGCAACGCGTTCAACTTTCCAGTCATAGGCTTCTACCGCGTCGATATTGGCGCGCTTCTCGACCGTGTTTTCCGAACGATAGGTCTCGCCAGTATCAAGAGCCTTGCGAAAATGACCTATCGCCTCGGTGGCAAAAGGCTCAGACCACAACACGCGCAGAATGTCACCCATGTCTCGGCCGATCAACGGCTCGACATTGGCAAAAACCTCACGTGCGCCAATGCCGACGTGCACCAGACGAAAATCAGCATCGACGGCGTAAACGCCAAATGGTGATGTTTCGACCAGTTGGCCAAACATCAACTGTGCCGCATCATACGAGGTTTGCAGCCGCCGTTCCGCCGCGCGATCGCGGTAAATTACCGACAAGACAGCCAGTTTACCGCACTCATCGGCGATGGGGCAAACCGTGAAAGAGACATCAATCGGCGTGCCATCGCGCCGTATCCGCACGGCTTGATGATGGCTGACATCCGGTCCGTGTCGCACCGGATCGTAAACTTGATAGTGCGCTCTCGCTTCAGCAGAAAGCAGGAGGTCTTTGACCGGCTGGCCAATCACTTCTGCCGCCGAATAGCCAAACATCGTCTCGGCCCCGGCGTTCCAGCCAAGGATAATCCCGTCGGGCGTCATGGTAGTGATAGCATCAGTTGACGACTGCAGAATGGCCGCAAGCTGCGCGTTTTGCTGTTCAAAAGCCGCGGCGGCTGCGCTTGAATCCTGCCTGTCTTTCACCATCGGTCGGTCCTAGCCAAACCTCCGCCTTTGCGCAATAAATGAAAAGTCGCATGGGCCGCTTAGTAGAGTTTTACCTCGATCAGCAGCGGCCCGCTGGCAACAATCGAAGCGACCAGCGCCTTGGTGAAATCCTCAACCCTATCGACGCTGACCGAAGGCACGCCCATGCTTTTCGCCATAGCGCACCAGTCGATCGTCGGCTTGTCGATATCGATCATCGAGAGCGCGCGCGGGCCGATTGTAGAGCCCGCGCCCATGTTGGAATATTCGGCCTTGAGGATGTTGTAGGTGTTGTTGGCGAAGATAATCGTCGTCACCGGAAGCTGCTCGCGCGCCTGGGTCCACAGGGACTGGATCGTGTACATCGCGCTGCCGTCCCCCACCATGCAGATGGTCCGCCGATCGGGGCAGGCGATAGACGCGCCGGTCGCAACCGGGGTGCTATAGCCAATCGAGCCGCCCATGTTCTGGATCATGTCATGCGGCGCCGCGCCCGCGGTCAGCCCCATCGATTCGCGCCCGGTGGTGAGCGATTCATCGACGACAATCGCGCCTTCGGGGATCGCGTGTGCAAGCCCATGGGCAATCGAGACCGGGTTCAGCGCGCCGGAGGGCATCGGCGTTTTCGACAGCTGCTGATGCGCTGGAACTACACCACTTGCGCCCAGTGCATCGACCAGCATCGCCAGCCCGGCGAGGCTATCTTCATCGCGCGCAACCAGTTCGTGCACCTGGCAGCCGACCGGCTTGAGCTGGCTCGGACGGCCCGGATAGGCGAAGAACGCCACCGGTTCAGGCGTTTCCACCGTGATGATGTGCTTGAACCCTTCAAGAAACGCCATCGCCAGCGGCACCGCATAGGGAATGCGTTCAAGCGGCACCCGTCCTCCCCCGCGTTCGATCCGCGCCGAGAAAAACTGCGTGGCGATCCGGCAGCCGGTTTTGCCAGCGATCTTCCCGGCAAGATCGAGCGCAGGCCCGCGTGTTGCCTTGTTGCCGAGGATGATCAGAACCGGCTCGCCAGAACGGAGAACGCGCGCAATAGGATCGACCCGGCCCGCATCGGGTGCGAGCGGCGCGGCGGCAATCCTGGGCTGGCGCACCAGTTTGCCCGCATCACCCCAGCTGACGTCACCCGGCAGAATCAGCGCGGAAATTTTCGCCGGATGCTCATTGGCCTTGGCCACAGCCGCTGCCGCATCCGCCGCGATGGTGTGCGATCCATCAGCGCGCCGCACCCAGTGGCACAGCGGGCGAGCAAGCCCCTCGATATCCGAGATCAGCGGCGGATCGAATTTAAGGTGACGGTCGGAGTGATCGCCAATGATGTTGACCATCCCCGAACTCGCCCGCTTGGCGTTGTGGATATTCGCCAGACCATTCGCCAGCCCCGGCCCGAGGTGCAGCAGCGTTGAGGCCGGACGATTCATCATCCGGTACCAGCCATCCGCCGCACCGGTGGCGACACCTTCAAACAGGCACAGCACCGGCTTGATCCGCGGATTTTCCAGCGCCGCGAGGAAATGCATTTCGGACGTGCCGGGGTTGGCGAAGCACACCTCCACCCCCTGATCAGCGAGAGTCTCAACCAGCGTTTCTGCGCCATTCATCGCGATCAATACCCCGCCCGCACGCTGCCCTGCCCGAAGACGCGATAGGGTTCAAGAGCCCGGACGATCCCATTGAGGCGCGTGTCGGTCATTCCATCGTCTTTCTTGAAACAGGTCGGGCGGTCTGCGGTTTGCAGCGTTTTAATACAGCAAGTCCGCGCGTTCGCCAGTGTCGGCAGTGCGATTCGATTGATATTTACCGCCGCGTTCCGGCAAACAAGCCACCTTCGCCGATATTGTCCGGCGTGACGGGGTGAATGGATTGCCGATCGAACCGCTGGTTTTGCATCCCGAAGATGGCGTCGCCATCATGGTTGAGGCCATCATGGTTGAGGCCTTTGGCAGCATTCCTGCGGGCCACAAGATTGCCCGCCATGCGCTGGCGAAAGATGCCCCGGTGCGCCGCTATTGCCGGGTTGGCACGCGCAATTATCTCGGCATAATTGCCTCGGTCAATTGTTCGGCGACGATCTGCAAGGCGATTGCCGAACGCTTTCGCGGCGAGGAACTTCCTGGCATTGATGGCGTGGTCCCGATCACCCACAGTCAGGGCTGTGGGATCGACACTGGTGGCGAGGGCATGGCGGTATTGCAGCGGACGCTCGGCGGCATGGTTCGGCACCCCAATTTCGGCGCGGTGCTAGTCGTCGGTCTGGGCTGCGAGGCCAACCAGATTGCCGGGATGTTCGGTGCAGAGGGGCTCGAAACCGGACCTTTACTGCGCACCATGACCATACAAAACGAAGGCGGCACCCTCGCCACGATCAGGCGCGGCGAAGCCTTGGTGCGCGAACTGGCGGCGCTGGCCGGAGACAATCGCCGCAGCACCGTATCCGCCGCCCACATAACCCTCGGCCTGCAGTGCGGCGGGTCAGACGGCTATTCGGGAATCACCGCCAATCCCGCGCTTGGCGTCGCGGTGGACCTGCTGGTGGCGAACGGCGGCACCGCGATCCTTTCGGAAACGCCTGAGATTTATGGCGCCGAACACCTGCTCACCGCCCGCGCAGCTTCGCCTGAAGTGACCGAAAAACTCGCGGCGCGGCTCGTCTGGTGGGAAGACTACACCGCGCGCAACGGCGGCGAGATGGACACAATCCCTCGCCGGGAAGCAAGGCCGGGGGGCTGACCACCATCCTCGAAAAATCGCTCGGCGCAGTGGCCAAGGGCGGCAGCAGCGGGCTGATGGACGTGATCGAATATGCCGCGCCGGTCACCACGCCGGGGCTGAATTTCATGGACACACCGGGCTATGATCCGGTTTCCGCCTCCGGACAGATGGCGGGCGGCGCGAACGTCATCTGCTTCACCACCGGGCGCGGCTCGGTCTATGGCTGCAAGCCGACACCCTCGCTCAAACTCGCGACCAATTCGACCTGCGCCGGGACTATGCCTTCGAAACGAAGGTCATCGGTCGCGAGTTCGACGAAGCGACGAACCAGTGGACCGTGCGCACAGATCGCGGTGACCTCTTGCGCTGTCGTTATCTGGCGGCGGCAATAGGCGGCCTTTCAGTGCCCAAGGAACCGGAGATTGCCGGTCTGGAGGATTTCACCGGACGCTGGGTTCAGGCCGGGTGCTGGCCGCATGATCCGATCGAAGTCAACGGCAAACGCGTGGCGGTGATTGGCACCGGGTCGTCGGGCTTCCAGTGCATCCCACTGCTGGCGCAAGAAGCGGCGCAGCTCACAGTGTCCCAGCGCGCGCCCAACTTCAGCGTGCCCGCGCACAACGACCTGATCGATCCAGCGTATGAAGCGCAGGTTCGCGCCGATTACGCAGGCCATTACAAGCGCAACCGCATGACCAAGGGCGGGGTGCCGCCGCCGCAGCCTTCGTGCACGACAAGGTCCGCGCCAACGTCAAGGATCCGGCACTGGCAGAAAAGCTGCTGCCGAAGACCTTCCCGTTTGGCACCTGGCGCTTGTGCCTCGACACCGATTATTACGCGACTTTCAACCGCGACAATGTCGAACTGGCAAACATTCGCTAAAGCCCGATCGAACGCATCACACGAATGGGAATCAATACAACGGGCAAGGAATATCCGTTCGATCTGATCGTCTTCGCCACCGGTTTTGACGCGGTGACCGGGCCGCTGTTCGCACTCAATCTGCGAAGCGCCAAGGGCCGCCTGTTGCAGGATGTCTGGCGCGACAGACCGCAGAGTTATCTCGGGCTGATGATTGCCGGGTTCCCCAATCTGTTCACCGTCAACGGTCCGTCGAGCCCCTCGGTGCTGGCCAACATGCTGCAGACCATTGAACACCATGTCGACATGATTGTCGACTGCATCGATCACATGGAAAGGAACGGCTTCGTGCGCGTTGAAGCGGACGAAGAAGCGCAAGTGGGATAGGCCCATAAAGTTGCCAGCATGGCCGAAAAGACGCTCTATACCAAGGCCGACAGCTCGTACATGGGAGCCAACGTCCCTGGCAAGCCGCGTGTGTTTATGATGTTCATCGGTGGCCTCGACCGCTACGTCGAGCGTTGCGACGCGATCGTTCGCGAAGGCTGCCTGGGCTTCTGCTTTTTTCCGATCAAGGTGCGGTGGCCATGGATCACAGCCGTACCGCCGCCGTATGAGCGCATTGAAGTTGGCAGGCCCGGTCGCGGCCTGATCGAACAATCCGAGAGGAAAAAGATGAAAGCTGCCATCCTGAGCGCCGCACGTGAAGCCACGTCGATCGAGGCGGCGGACCTCGACGGCCCGCGTTCTGAGGAAGTTCGGATTTGCGAAGCCGGGAGCGGGCTGGCAAGACCGCCACATGGGGCGGACCGCGATTCATCACGTGCCACATTGGCCGTTGGCGGCTGCCCAATCCGCCTTGGCAAAAGCTGAGATGGGACGACATGGATAAGATCATCAAAATCGGAGCGGCGACCGCCTTCTTCAACGATAGTCGGATGGGCATTGCTCAGCTGCTCGAGAAAGGAGAGGGGCTCGACTACATCATCTTCGATTTCCTCGCCGAATCGGTGATGGGCGGGATGGGGCGCGGCATGGCCGACGGCACCGGTTCGGGTTTTGCCGTCGAATTCGTTGACCATTATATCCTGCCGCATCTGCCGACGCTGCTTGAGCGGCGCATCCGCATCGTCGCCAATGCAGGCGGTCTCAATCCTCTGGCCTGCGCCGAAGCACTCCGCCGCGGCGCCGAGGCGGCAGGCTTGCACTTGCGTATCGGCGTCGTGGAAGGCGACAATCTCACTGGGAATTTAAAGAGGATCATCGGCCCGGACACGTGCGACATGTTCGACGGTTCGTCCGTTCTGGAGAAAATCGCGCATGCCGACCGGGTCAACAGTCTGGTCGCCTATACCGGCGCATTCCCGATCGCTGCGGCGCTCGCCGCCGGTGCCGATATCGTCATTACCGGCCGCGCGGTTGACAGCGCGATGGCGCTGGGGCCCCTGATCCACGAATTCGGCTGGGGACCGGACCAATTCGATCTGCTGGCCGCAGGAACGCTGGCGGGCCACCTGCTTGAATGCTCGGCGCAGGTCACCGGCGGCACGTTCACCGACTGGCGCGACGTGCCCGACTGGGCCGGCATCGGCATGCCGATCGGCGAATGCCGCGCCGATGGCAGCCTCGTCATCACCAAACCCGCAGACACCGGCGGGCTGGTCTCGGTCGGAACGGTCGCGGAACAGCTGCTCTACGAAGTCAGCGACCCGCAGCATTACTATGTCGCAGATGTGATCTGTGATTTTACCGAAGTCAGGCTTTCCCAGGTAGGGCCGGATCGGGTGGAAGTAACCGGCGCCCGCGGGTTGGGACGGACGGCAACCTATAAAGCCAGTCTGACCTATGACGCCGGCTGGCGCGCGACGGCGCTTGTCCCGGTCATCGGGCACGAAGCCGGGGCGAAGGCGCGCCGCGTGGGCGCCGAACTGTTCGCGCGTGCCGACACGATGCTTCGCAAAAGCCAGCTGCCGCCGCTGGTGCGAACCCGCTGCGATGTTATCGGGGGAGATGGTGAAGGCCCGACCACGGCCCTGTGCCGACTCGTCGCCGATCATCCCGATCGCGAAGGCGCGCAATTGCTCGTTCGCGAACAGGCCTCGGCGATAAGCCACATGTCGGTTGGCATCACTCTGGGGCTCGGCGCTTCTGTCCGTCCGGTGCAATGGATTAGCGGTTTCCTGATCCCCAAATCGGCGATTTCGCTCCGCGTTACGCTCGACGGTGTGTTGGTGCCCGTGGCGATCGCGATCGAGGCGAAGCAATATGGCGCCGCTGCGCCCGCCTTCCCGCTGGTGCCAGATGACGCAGATCCTGTCCTGACCGTACCCCTCATCCAGCTCGCCTGGGCGCGGAGCGGTGACAAGGGCAATCTGTTCAACGTCGCAGTGATCGCGCGCGAACCCGAATACCTGCCCTACATTTCCGCAGCGCTGACAGCGGCCGCAGTGGCTGAGCACTACGGTCGCGTGCTAGGACATCACGGACCGCTCGCCGTCGACCGCTTCAGTGTACCGGGGGTGTCGGCGCTCAACCTTGTCGTGAAGAATTCCATGGACGGCGGTGTGCTGGCCTCCACCTGGATCGATCCGGTCGCCAAGGGCATGGCGCAACTGCTGCTCGACTTCCCTGTTCCGATCAGTGCTGACTTGCAGCGGAGATCGAGGCTGTGACGTCAAGTTGAAATGCGCAATTCTGCGTGCAGATCGAACGGATGGCCTTCAAAAACTGCAACGAATCATACGCAATCGGCTACTTCGCCGGGGACGGGGTCACCACGATGATTGCGGCAGGGGCACCGCTGTCATTCTCCACTGCCCGCGCTTCGCCGGCGGGGATGAAGATGCTGTCCCACTTCTCGAGACGGTGCCGCACTCCATCTTCTTGCACGATGGTCAGGGCGCCAAAGATCACGACATAGATCTTGCCGATTGGCCCTGCTTCCATGGGCACCATAACGCCGGGGGGAAAATCCGAATATCCAACCCAAGCGATGTCAGCTGAGCTGGCCGCATCGCCCTGAAGACGCCGGGCGGTCACGCCTTCGTGATTGGGGGGGAAGTAAGAGGGCGCGTCCGCGAATTTTACGACATCCATGATAAGTCCTTGATCTCAGTGGGATACTGTGGTCGCCGTGCCTTGAAAGGCGGCGAGACGATCGATTTCGGCATACATCGCGGCGAAACCATGGATGGCAAATTCGATCACCGCCGGATCGTGGAAGCGCCCATCGACTATTTTCGTGCCGACCTGACCTACCACGATTTCTGGCGTATTAAGCGGACGCGCCAGCGCCGAGATAACAGTCTCGCGGATCTGGGACTGCGCCCGCGCTCCGCCCGTGACGGCTGGAGACGACGTGACAATAAGCACCGGTTTGTCGCGAAGCGGCGAGCCGTTATGGGGACGCGAGGCCCAGTCGAGTGCGTTCTTGAGCGTTCCGGGGATGCCGTGGTTATATTCGGGCGATACGATCACCAGACCGTC
The DNA here is from genome assembly GCA_031366845.1 of Novosphingobium sp. Classification (GTDB taxonomy): domain Bacteria; phylum Pseudomonadota; class Alphaproteobacteria; order Sphingomonadales; family Sphingomonadaceae; genus Novosphingobium. The sequence goes on from JANLOZ010000042.1 coordinate 33,037, forward strand.
GGCCTCGGCAATCTGGTCACGCAAATGCTGGACCGGTTGCGGCAGGGGATCGGCATAGCGATCCTGATTGAAATGCGGCACGCTGCCGATATCCGCGTAATCAAACACGGCCTGCGACGATGTTGCTTCCGCCAGTGCCTCCAGAATTGCCAACGAGAAGGAATTCTTGCGCAGGCTTCCCGATATTCCGAGCAGTCGATAGGGTGAGCGCATCGGGTATTTCCTTGAGAGATTTGGCTGAAGCTCAGGCGGCCGCGCGCCGAGCGACGGTATTAGTCAAAGTGCCGATGCCTTCGATCTCGATCTCGCACACATCCCCCGGCTTCATGAACACTGGTGGTGTGCGCGCATAGCCAACGCCGGATGGCGTGCCGGTGGCGATCACGTCGCCCGGCTCAAGCGTCATTGCCTGAGACAACGTGGATACCAGCGTGGCGACATTGAAGATCATGTCGGCGGTATTGCTGTCCTGCATAATTTCGCCGTTGAGCCGAGCCACCAGCCGCAGCCCGGATGCTCCTGCAGGCAGTTCGTCTGACGTGACCAGGTCCGGCCCGAAACCGCCGGTCCCATCAAAGTTCTTGCCCATTGTCCACTGAGTCGATTTGCGCTGGTAATCCCGCACCGATCCATCGTTGAAGCAGCTATAGCCCGCGACAAACCCGAGCGCATCGGCCACGCTGACATTGGTTGCGGTCTTGCCGATGATCACGGCCAGCTCAGCCTCGTAGTCCAGCTTGTCCGAGCATTCGGGATAGATCATCGCCCCGCCTGGTGACAGCAGCGAGGTTGGCCCACGCATGAACACCGCCGGATAATCCGGGATGGCATTGCCGCCTTCAATGGCATGGGCGCGGTAATTGAGGCCGATACAGATAATCTTGCCCGGACGCGGCACAGGGCAATGCAGTTCGACGTCCGTAATAGCGACTTGCGCACCGGGCACGAAGCTGGTGCCATTACACGCGATTTCGACAGCCGAAGTGGCACCTGGATAAGCGGTGACAGTGTCCCCGGTACGGACACCGTGCTGAACAACCCCATCCTTGCGAAATGTTACGATACGCATGTCTTGTCTCCCGGACGTTCAGGCAGAAGCCTTGGCAAATAGATCTTTATACAGGCCGCGTAGCTCGGCCTTCTGAACCTTGCCCATCGCATTGCGCGGCAGTTCATCAACGATGATGGACGTCTTGGGCCGCTTGAACGCCGCCAGCTCGACGCCGACAACTGCGGCAATGTCGGCAGGCGTAATTTCTGCTCCGGCAGCACGGGCAACCACGGCCACCACGCCTTCGCCGAAATCCGGGTGCGGCACGCCGATCACGGCGCTTTCCTCAACCCCGTTTATCGCGTCGATGACCATCTCGACCTCCTTGGGATAGACGTTGTAGCCTCCGGAAATGATAAGGTCTTTCGACCGGCCGACAATGCGGATGTAGCTGGCCTCGTCTTTGGTCGCGATATCACCGCTGATGAACCAGCCATCGGCGGAGTGGTCCTGCGCGGTCTTTTCCGGATTTCGCCAATAGCCCGAAAACATGTTCGGGCCCTTCATTTCCAGCACGCCGGGCTCGCCGACCGCGGCTTCCTTGCCGCCCTCGGCAATGATCCGGACCGAAATTCCCGGCAGCGCCGGTCCGACACTGCCAGCAATGCGCGGCCCGTCATAGGAGTTCGAAGTCACCATCAGCGCCTCGGTCATGCCGTAGCGTTCGAGAATGGTATGACCTGTGCGCTCCGCGAACTCCTCGAAAGTGGTATCGAGCAACGGCGCCGATCCGCTGATGAACAGCCGCATCTTCGCGCAAAGCGACTTGTCGAACCCCGGTTCTGACAGCAGGCGCGTGTAGAAAGTGGGCACCCCCATGAACACCGACGCGCGAGGCATGTCGCGCAGTACGGCGGCATTGTCGAACCGGTCATGGAACAGGATTGGTGAGGCACCAAATAGCGCGAGGTGCAGCGCTACGAACAGCCCATGGACATGGAAGATCGGCAAGACGTGGAGCAGCACGTCATTATCCTGCCAGCGCCATGCCTCAGCGAGGACCTGAACGTTCGACGACAGGTTGCCGTGGGTCAGGACCGCGCCCTTGGACCGGCCAGTGGTGCCAGATGTGTAGAGGATGGCGGCTGGGTCCTGCGGTGACGCTGCAACCGTCGCGAGGCTGTCGGCGACACCAGCCCAAGGCGCTGAATTGAGATCGCCGGACAGGATTACCCGGGCGTCATCAAACGGCACCGTCGCGCCCGGCAGGCCCGCGCTGGCGACCAGCAGGCCGGGTTCGGCATCACCAAGAAAGTAGGTTAGCTCGCTTTCCTGGTAGGTCGTGTTGAGCGGTATGAACACCGCGCCTGCGCGCAGGCACGCGAGGTAGATAATGACTGCCGCTGACGATTTGTGCGCCTGGACAACCACCCGGTCCTGCTTGCGGACGCCCTGCAATCGAAGCCAGGCTGCCGCCTTGCCTGTTTGTTCCAGCATCCCGCCGTAAGTCAGCAGCGGCTCACCATCGACGATGAGGAACGGGCGCTCCGGGTGAGCAGCAGCAGATGCTTCGAACAGGGCAAAGACGCTGTCATTGGCGGTCGAAGTGTCGGAGTGAGCCATAGCGGTGCTCTTTCCTCTCAAAACTGGATCGTCAGGCGGCTGGCCTGAATTGGTGTTACAAAATCGCGGACGAAGGCCTTGTGGGCTGGATCAGCCTGATAGTCGTCCCAGCCCGCCTTGTCAGCAAAGGTCGCAACAAAGGCATAGTCGCCATTCCCGCCCCGGCAAGCGAGATCGCGCCCATGTCGGATTGTGGCGATATCGCTGCGCAGTGCGGCCAGTTGGTCCAGCGCCTCGCCAAAGGCCGTGACCTGCCCGTCGGACACACCGGGAAGCAAGGAAAAGATTACGATGTGCGTGAACATTTCCACCCAGCCTGACCAGTCTGACTGGCAAGAGCACGTTTTCAGGCCGGCATTCCTAACACCCCCTGCCCCGACACCCCCTCCGCGAGGTGGCCGAGTGCAGCTTGTGCCAACCTCACAGCTTGTAGGCCTGCTTGGCCAGGTTGTACGCGAGATCCTGCGCCAGTTCGGCAGCTTCCCATTCTTCCAGCCGATGCTCGCGGACCAGTTCAGCAAGGAACCCGCAGTCGATCCGCCTCGCAACGTCATGCCGCGCCGGGATCGACAGGAACGCACGGGTGTCGTCGTTGAAACCGACGGTGTTGTAGAAGCCCGCGGTTTCGGTGGTGTCGCGGCGGAACCGCCGCATGCCTTCGGGGCTGTCATGGAACCACCAGGCCGGGCCCAGCTTGAGGCACGGATAATGGCCTGCGAGCGGCGCCAATTCACGCGCGTAGGTACTTTCGTCGAGCGTGAACAGGATCAATGTCAGGCGCGAATCGTTGCCGAACCGGTCGAGCAACGGTTTGAGCGCGCTGACATATTCGGTCCGCTGCGGCATGTCGGCACCCTTGTCGCGCCCAAGCTCGGCGAAGAGCTTGGCGTTGTGATTGCGATAAGAGCCGGGATGCAGCTGCATGACGAGCCCGTCGTCGACGCTCATCGCCGCCATTTCGGTCAGCATCTGGGCGCGGAACAGTTCGGCCTCGGCTGCGGTTGCGCTTCCGATACTGACCTTGCGGAACAGCGCTTCGGCTTCCACCAGAGGCAAGTCCGCGGTCTGGGCGGTTGGGTGACCGTGGTCGGTGCTGGTCGCGCCCATAGAGGCGAAGAACGCGCGGCGTTTTCGGTGCGCGGCGAGGTAGCCGGACCAGGTCAGACAGTCCTCTCCGGTCAGATCGGAAAACTCTTGCAGATTGGCGCGGAAGCCTTCGAACTCAGGATCGACCACCGGGTCCGGGCGATAGGCGGTGATGACCCTGCCCTGCCAGCCGCTGGCGCGGATCGCAGTGTGATCCTCAAGCCTGTCGAGCGGGCTTTCGGTGGTGGCGATCACTTCGATGTTGAAGCGTTCGAACAATGCACGCGGGCGAAAGGCTTCGGTCGCCAATGCCGAAGTGATCGTGTCAAAATAGTGATCGGCAGTGTCTGCATCGAGCTGGACATCCAGCGCGAACGCTTCGGCGAAGACCCAGTTCAGCCAAACCCGCGACGGCGTGGCCCGGAACAAATGATAGCGCGCAGCAAACAGCCGCCAGGCCGCGCGTGGATCGAAGCCGGAATTGCCGACGCCGAGCGCTGCCAGCGGCACTCCTTGCGAAAAGAGCATCCTGAAGACATAGTGATCGGGAACGAGCAGCAATTCGGCCGCGTTACCAAAGCCTTCATTGCTCGCAAACCAGGCCGGATCAGTGTGGCCGTGTGGGCTAATTATTGGCAGGTCTTTGACTTTTGCATAGAGCGAGCGCGCAATCTCGCGCGTGGCCGCATCGGCCGGTAGCAAGCGGTCGGGATGCAGTTCGAGCTTGCGGGTCATGCGGGGGTTTGCGTGTAACGCGCGCGCTTCGCTTGAGCGGTGCGACGCGCTTCTTCGATCGCGCGTTCCTCGGTGGCGAACAACAGGCTGTCGATCACCTGGGCCAGGTGCGCCCGCATCGCGGCGCGGGCCGCATTGGGATCGCGTGCCCGCAGCGCTTCAAGAACGGCGGTGTGCTCATCGACCACTGGCTTGATATTTGCCGTCCTGGCTTTCTCGTGGAGTAAGGCAGCTTCGGGTGAGCTGGCACGCAGGTCCCATAAATGCTCGATCGCTTCGAAGATCGCGGTGTTGCGCGTGGCCTTGGCGATCGCCAAGTGGAATTTACGGTCGGATTTTTCGGCCCCGTCTGCCTGCAAATTCTCCCGCGCGATCGCATCGACCAGTTTGCCAATTTCGACCAGGTCTTCGTCACTTGCCTGCGTTGCGGCCAAGGCAGCCGCTTCCCCTTCGAACAGCAGCCGGGCCTCGGTCAATTCGAATGCGGTGATATTGAAGCCGGGCAAGTCCTCTTTACCCGGAAGACGGCGGACATAGGCGCCCGAACCGACCTTCACCTCGACCAGTCCCTGCACTTCGAGCGCGATGATAGCCTCACGCACCGTCGGGCGGCTGACGTTGTAACTCGCCGCCAGTTCGCGCTCGGCAGGAAGCCGCGCGCCGACCGGATATCGCCCAGACGCCAGCTCTTCCAGCAGGTTGCGCGCCAGGTCCTGATAAAGGCGGTCCTGTGATCTTTCGGGCAGATCGGTCATTGTCGCTCCTTTTGGCCTTACCAATTATCTTGACAGGCCAGACTGATTTGGTCAAGGAGTGATTAACACATTCACTTCGCAAAGGCATAGGGAATCACATGAAGATCCAATCCGCCAAGGTCATTGTTACCTGTCCGGGGCGCAATTTCGTAACGCTCAAGATCGAGACCGATCAAGGGGTTTACGGAATTGGCGATGCGACACTTAACGGACGCGAACTCTCGGTGGTGTCTTACCTTGAAGACCACGTGATTCCGTGCCTTATCGGCATGGACCCGCGCCGGATCGAAGATATCTGGCAGTATCTCTACAAGGGTGCCTACTGGCGGCGCGGGCCGGTGACGATGCGCGCGATCGCGGCTGTCGATGTTGCGCTGTGGGATATCAAGGCCAAGATGGCGGGGATGCCGCTTTACGATCTGCTCGGCGGTCGCAGCCGCGACGGCATCATGGTCTATGGCCACGCCAACGGCAGCGACATCGGTGAGACGGTCGAGGCGGTCGGGGCCTATATCGACATGGGCTACAAGGCGATCCGCGCGCAGACCGGGGTGCCGGGCGTCAAGGACGCCTACGGGGTCGGGCGCGGGAAACTGTTCTACGAACCGGCCGATGCGGCGCTGCCCTCGGTCACCGGCTGGGATACCCGCAAGGCGCTGAACACCGTCCCAAAGCTGTTCGAGAAGCTGCGTGAGACTTACGGCTTTGACCATCACCTGCTCCACGACGGGCACCATCGCTATACCCCGCAGGAAGCGGCAAACCTCGGCAAGATGCTCGAGCCCTATCAGCTGTTCTGGCTGGAGGACTGCACCCCGGCGGAAAATCAAGAGGCGTTCAAACTGGTCCGCCAGCATACCGTTACCCCGCTGGCGGTGGGCGAGATTTTCAACACCATCTGGGACGCCAAGGACCTGATCCAGAATCAGTTGATCGACTACATACGGACGACGATTGTCGGCGCAGGCGGAGTAACGCACTTGCGCCGGATCGCCGATTTCGCTGCGCTGTATCAGATCCGCACCGGCTGCCACGGCGCGACCGACCTGTCGCCGGTGACCATGGGCTGCGCGCTGCACTTCGATACCTGGGTGCCCAACTTCGGGATCCAGGAATACATGCGCCACACGCCCGAAACCGACGCGGTCTTCCCGCACGATTACCACTTCGAGAAGGGCGAGCTGTTCTGCGGCGAGACCCCCGGCCACGGCGTCGATATCGACGAAAAGCTGGCCGCCAGATATCCCTACAAACCCGCCTATCTTCCCGTCGCCCGGCTGGAAGACGGCACCATGTGGAGTTGGTGAGATGATGATCCGAAAGACGCTTCTGGCGGCCACCGCCCTGATTGCCCTTGGCGGCGCGGGTCAGGCCCCAACGCCATCGTTGCAACTCGGCAAACTTGCCGGTGTCGCCACGGTCGATGCCCGCTACCAGGGCTACAACATCGAAATGGTCGAGGTTACCGGCGGCCGGTTCTGGGCACCCTATGGCGGCCCGGCCGACGAGCGCTATCGCCAGCGTCCGCCTATCGACCTCACCAACTCCAGGCTGATCGCGCTGGCCAGGGGGCTAGGCCCAAGCTTGCTGCGGGTCAGCGGAACCTGGGCCAACAACACCTATCTCGAGGCACCGGGCGAACATCTCAGCGCGCCGCCGCCGGGTTTTGTCCAGGTCCTGACGCGTGATCAATGGAAGCGTGTCGTCGCGTTCTCGAAGGCCGTCGATGCACCGATCGTTACCAGCTTCGCAGTCAGCAACGGCACGCGCGGGGCCGACGGGGTCTGGAATACCGAGCAGGCCCAGCGGCGGCTCGATCTGACCCGCGAGGCCGGTGGCAGCATCTATGCTGCCGAGTTCTTCAACGAAGGCAACATGCCCAGCGCGGCCCCTGAAATGCCCAAGCATTACACGGCTGCAAGCTACGGCACCGAGTTCCGGATCTTCCGCGACTGGGCGCGCAAGAATGCGCCCGATATGAAGATCCTCGGACCCGGCGGCGTGGGCGAGGCAGGGCTGCTAAAGGACGTTCCGGTCGCTTCGGAATTCGGCACGCATGTCAGCACCGAATCGATGATGCAGGCCAACCCGAACAGCGTCGATGCAGTGTCCTATCACTTCTATGGTTCGGTATCGCAGCGCTGCATCGGGCTGGGAATCGGCACGGCCAGCAAAGCCGACGCGCTTACTCCCATGAACGGCCAGATCGTCCTTCGCCAGCCGCTTCTCAAGCAGTGAAGGGCCATCGGGGGGCGCTCGTCGCGCCCCAAATCCTTCCAACCAGCGGTGCGAATTGGCAAACCCGATTTTCCGAAGCCGTGCCATCACAGCCCCGAATCGCCTCACAAAATCCCATGCAAAATGGGGGATCGAATGTGGTTTAAGTTTCGCCGAAAAGTCAACTTATGCTTTGAAAACAAAGAGATAAATGACTTGAATGGTAGCGGAGGAGGGACTCGAACCCCCGACACGCGGATTATGATTCCGCTGCTCTAACCAGCTGAGCTACTCCGCCCCAAGGGGCTGCAAACGCCCCGCGCGATGCGGGTGCAGGCGGCGCACATAGGGTGCGTGCCGCGCTTGGTCAACTGCCCTGTTTGCCGCGAGATGACCCGCGAAACGGCCAGGTGCCAATCGTCTCCCATGGGCCGCCGCGGTAGATGTGCAGGCCGAGGCCGACGAAGCGAAATTCTCTGGCAAGATCGACCATGGCGAGGTCTTTCTGAAGCGCCCAGGCAGCGCCGCGTTCGACCTTGTTCTGTATGGTGATGTGCAGCCGCGGGGTGTGATCATCCTGCGCGGTGAGCGCGCCGCGGAAGCGAAAGGCTATATCGCTGCGTATTTCGAGCATCGCGGGGCTATGGATCGCCAGCGCTGTCCCCTTTCCCATATCCATCACCCCATTGAGCTTTGCCCTGGGGGCGCTGAACTCGCCCGCCATGGCCGAGAGCAGCGGCTTGAGCTCGCCCAGCAGCGAAGGCGCCAGCGCGTGGAACAGCGTGACATGGGCATCGAGCCGGTTGCGCTCGGCCGGATAGTGCGCGCGGCGCAGACCATTGGCATAGCTGAACAGATCGCGCGGTAATTCGGCAGTTACGATGAACGGTTCGAACGGCATAGCAAGACTATAGCTTATACCAACCGTCCGATGAAATGACCGCTTTTCTCTCTCCCCTTCGGGGGAGAGATACGCAGGCTTGGCAGCTTGCTGCTTAGCCGCAGTAGAGAGGGGCACTGCGGCGACGGCCCCCTCTCCCAACCCTCTCCCCTGAAGGGGAGAGGGCTTAAAAGAGTCATTTCATTGGGCGGTTGGTATTAGAGCATCGTGCTGAAAAGTGGGAACCGGTTTTCAGCTTTTAACGATGCGATAACAAAAGACTAGAACGGGCGACCTGCGTCAGATTTAACGCAACACGCTCTAGCCGGCGGCGGCATGGGAGGGGGAATGCCGCCGCCCGCAGCACGTAGCGGCCAAATGGGGGCAGGCCGCTTCGGCTAACCGTTAACTGATAGCAGCGAACACCTTTTCCGGCGCACTTTCACCATAAGGATCGGCATCGACACCGACATCGTTGATCGTGATTTCTTTGATCGATCCAGGTGATCAGAAGTCGCCGCGCGCCTTGCGGATGGCGAACCATTTCTGGACGTTGGTATTGTGCTGCTCGAGCGTCGCGGCGAAAGCGTGGCCGCCGGTTCCATCGGCCACCATATAGAGCGCATCGGTTTTTGCCGGATGCAGAACCGCTTCGATCGAGGCGCGCCCGGGATTGGTGATCGGTGCCTGCGGCAAGCCGACCATCGAATAGGTGTTGTAATCGTTGATCGCCGAAATTTCCGATTGCCGGATGCGCCGTCCGAGCGGCTTGCCCTTGGTGATCGGGTAGATAATCGTCGGATCTGCCTGGAGCATGATCCCCTGCCGCAACCGGTTTGAATAGAGCCCGGCGACCATCGGGCGTTCGGCTGGTTTACCAGTTTCTTTTTCGACAATCGACGCGAGCACCAGCGCTTCCGCCGGGCTCTTCGCCACTGTATCGGGGCTGCGCTTGTCCCACAGTTCAGCCAGCGTGCGCTGCATCGCCGCCTGCATCCGCCGCAGCACCGCCTGACGGCTCTCGCCGCGCTCGACATCGTAAGTGTTGGGCAGCACCGATCCCTCGGGCGGCGCATCAACACTGCCGGTGAGCACCGGCTGGGCTGCCAATCGTTCCTGCACCATCACCGATGGCATGCCCTCGGGCACGGTGACGAACCGCCGGATGACGTCGTCGCCCGAAAGAATGGCAAGGATCTTCGACGGGCTGGCCCCCTTAGGCAGCATGAATTCGCCCGCCTTGATCGAGCTGCCCGCACCGAAAATTCGCGCCCGCAGGCGGAAGCCATCAACCGAACGGATCGCCCGGATCGCTTCCAGCTTCGCAGTAACGACGCGCAGACCGGCGCTGTCGGGAACGACAAACGGGGTATCAGTTTCGAGCGGCCCGGGCAGGAACCAACCGCCGAGCAGCCAGCCGAGGCTGCCGAGCACCAGGGCAATGGCGGCAAGCCCGCTGAACAGGCACCCACGCCGCATCTGCCTAGTCCTCGAGCGCTTTGACGATCACGCTGGCATTGGTTCCGCCGAAGCCAAACGAATTGTTCAGCGCTGCACGAACCTTGCGCTTTTTCGCCTTGTGCGGGACAAGATCGACGCCCTCGCAGCCTTCATCGGGGTTATCAAGGTTGAGCGTTGGCGGGACGATCTGATCGCGGATCGCGAGGATGCAGAAGATCGTCTCAACCGCCCCTGCCCCGCCAAGCAGATGACCGATGGCAGACTTGGTGCTGCTCATCGATGCACCGCTCAGATCATCGCCCAGCACGCGCTTTACCGCGCCAAGTTCGATGGTATCGGCCATCGTCGATGTGCCATGCGCGTTGATGTAATCAATATCGCCCGGCCCCATCCCGGCCCGCTTGAGCGCCATGCGCATTGCGCGCTCCGCGCCAGAACCATCGGGGTGCGGTGCGGTAACGTGATAGGCATCGCCCGACAGCCCGTATCCGACGACTTCGGCATAGATCTTTGCGCCGCGAGCCTTGGCTTTCTCGTATTCCTCGAGCACGACCACGCCCGCGCCCTCGCCCATGACGAAACCATCGCGGCCTTTGTCATAGGGGCGGCTGGCCTTTTCAGGGGCATCGTTGAAGCTGCAATTGAGCGCCCGAGCCTGAGCAAAACCAGCAATGCCGATCGGGCAGATCGTCGCTTCCGCGCCGCCCGCCAGCATAACATCAGCATCGCCATCGCGGATCATCCGCGCGGCATCGCCAATCGAATGCGCGCCGGTTGAACAGGCGGTTACCACCGCGTGGTTCGGCCCCATCAGCCCATATTTGATCGATACCTGCCCCGAAATCAGATTGATCAATCGGCCATGAACGAAATGCGGGCTCACCCGGCTCGGGCCTTTTTCGGCGAGCACCAGCGATTCGCTTTCAATCCCCGGCAGGCCGCCAATCCCCGAACCGATCGAGCAACCGGCCATGAAAGCCTCTTCCTCGCTCATGTTGGTGAGGCCCGCATCTTCGAGCGCCTGTCCCGCCGCATCGATGCCGAAAATGATGAACGGATCGACCTGCCGTTGTACCTTGTGATCGACGCGCTTGCCCGGATCGAAGCCATATTCGTGATCAGCGGGCTTTACTTCGCAGGCGATCAGGCATTTCTGGTCGCTGGCATCAAAATGGGTGATCCGCCCCGCACCAGATTTTCCGGCGAGCAGATTTTTCCAGGTGGTTTCGACATCACCGCCCAGCGGGGTGACCATGCCAAGACCTGTTACAACAACACGGCGCATTCTGCTCTCCGAAAACAAACAGGCCCAACCCTTTAGAGGTTGAGCCTGCCGAAATCTCGATCACTAAACCCCGGCGCACCCATCAACAGGCGCAGGGTGCCGGGACTGCGGACTGGATCAGCCCTTGTTCTCGTCAATGAACTTGATCGCATCCGAAACGGTGCCGATCTTTTCAGCCGCATCGTCAGGGATTTCAACGCCGAATTCTTCTTCGAAGGCCATGACCAGCTCAACGATATCAAGGCTGTCTGCGCCCAGATCATCGATAAAGCTTGCGTCTTCAGTGACCTTGTCAGCTTCGACGCCGAGGTGCTCGACGACAATCTTCTTCACGCGCTCTGCGGTGTCGCTCATCAAAATGCCCCTTCTGGAACGGAGGTTAAACAGGTTTGAAGCCGCCCTAGAGAAGGCTTCGCTTGCTGGCAAGAGGGGGATGTTAACAGAGGCAATTCGGTTGGCTGGTATGGCACGACCCACATTGCCACAAACCCACATTTGTGGTAATGTGGGCGGGTAGATTTGAGGAGCATCGCCATGAGCCGTCTGAGTATTGATCTGACCGATGACCAGCACATGCGGCTGAAAGCCATCGCCACGCTGGAAGGCAAGACGATGAAGCAGTTTGCGGTGGAGCGGTTGTTGCCTGCCCAGGATGAACTGGATGAGGATTGGGAGAGGATCAAGGAATTTATCAACGAGCGGATCGATTCCGGGAATGCCGGAGACATTTCAACGCGCACGTTCGACGAGATTGTTGACTCGGCATTTGCCCGGAAAGCCGCGGCGTGAAGGCCAACTACGTCTTCCACAGACTTGCCGATGCCGATCTTGATGCCATTGTCGACTACACGCGCCGCGAATGGGGCGATGCTCAAGCCCGGCGATACCTTGAGAAGCTACGCAAGTGCCTCGATGTAATCTCGAACGATGATATGCGTTATCGCGTTGAAACAGGATTTGCAGCGCCAGTGCGGGTGATGCGATGCCAGCACCATTACATCTTTTGCCAGCCGCGTGTTGGCGAACCTGCATTGATCCTTGCGATCCTGCACGAGCGGATGGATTTGACGGCGCGAATTGCGGAGCGGTTGTTCTGAAGGATTGTGCGCTTCAATAATATAACCGGCCATCGTTCAGCGAATTCAAACCACCCAGTCGGGCAATGAGATTCACAAGTGGCATCAGCTTATCAGGATGGTTGCAGCCGATATTCACAGAGGAATATCCATATCCCTTGGCATTGACGCGTTCCATTTCCAGAAACTGACAGTGCATATACAATTCGTTACCGTCCCATGATCCCACTTCAAATCCGAAGGGGTCAGCCACGTCAATTGCTGCCTTCAAGGCTGTGATTTCGTCAGGTTGTAGTTTTCTGCTATTAGTGGCTGCGGACCTGCGACGATGTTGGGTCGTTCGCCCACTGCCGCCGGACTTGAGCCAAGCACTTCCGTCGGTGTTCTCGGTGATTGTCACATAGCGATAAAACGAGCCGTGGCCTTCCGTGAAGACAAAACGGACCACTTGTGCTCTTCTGTTGTCGCCTACCCCATGCCACAGCGGACTTTGTCCGGCATCCTTGAGATCACAGCCTGACCAGCCGCCTCCGCCTTCACTTACCTTTGGCGGATAGGTGCCGCAATCATCGGACGCGCGAACCTGCGCGGAAACTGAAAGCAGGAATAGAGCAACAAGCCAAAATCGCACGATCCGCCCCCACCGAGATATTTGCCTGCTAGCTACCCCTTGCTTGGCTCCACCACCCGCAAGCTCAGCTCCCGCAGCTGCTTCATCTCCGCCGCACTCGGTGCCCCCATCAGCAGATCTTCCGCACGCTGGTTCATCGGGAAGAGCGTAATCTCGCGCAGGTTTTGCACGCCGCAGAGCAGCATGACCATGCGGTCGACGCCCGCCGCCATCCCGCCGTGCGGTGGTGCGCCATACTGGAAGGCGCGGTACATGCCGCCGAAGCGCGCTTCGACATCGGCCTGCGTGAGGCCCGTCAGTTCAAACGCCTTGACCATCAGATCGGGGTGCTGGTTGCGGATTGATCCCGAGGCCAGCTCATAGCCGTTGCAGACCATATCGTACTGATAGGCCTTTATCGTCAGCGGATCCTGCGTCTGCAGCGCCTCTAGCCCACCCTGCGGCATCGAGAACGGATTGTGCGCGAAATCGACCTTCTTTTCTTCTTCGCTCCATTCATAGAACGGGAAGTCGATGATCCAGCAAAAGCGGAAGGCGTCCTTTTCGATCAGATCAAGCTGTTCGCCCACCCGGGCGCGCGCCTGGCCCGCCAGCTTTGCCGCCTGCTCTTCCTTGCCAGCCGCGAAGAATGCGCCATCATCGGGGCCGAGGCCAAGCGCATCGAACAGCGCGGCCATCTTTTCTTCGCCGTGGTTTTTTGCGATCGGTCCGCCGAACACGCCAGCCTTGCGCGTGACATAGCCGAGCCCGGCATGGCCTTCGCTGCGCGCCCAATCGTTCATATCGTCAAAGAACTTGCGGCTCTTTTCGGCAGTGCCCGGTGCCGGAACCAGCCGCACTTTGCCGCCCGAACCGACGATCTTGTCAAACAGCCCGAACCCCGAGCCAACAAATTCCTGCGTCACATCGCGGATGATCAGCGGGTTGCGCAAATCAGGCTTGTCGGTGCCATAGTCCAGCATCGCTTTCGCATAGGGAATGCGCGGGAATTGCCCCGCCGGGGTCACCGCCGCACCCTTGGCGAACGTCTCGAACACCCCGGCCATGACCGGCTCCATTGTCTCCCACACTTCTTCCTGAGTGACGAAGCTCATCTCGAGATCGAGCTGGTAGAATTCGCCCGGCAGCCGGTCAGCGCGCGGGTCTTCATCGCGAAAGCACGGCGCGATCTGGAAATAGCGGTCAAAACCGGCGACCATCAGCAATTGCTTGTACTGCTGCGGCGCCTGCGGCAGCGCGAAGAACTTGCCCGGATGGATACGGCTGGGCACGAGGAAATCGCGCGCGCCTTCGGGGCTCGATGCGGTGAGGATCGGCGTGGAAAACTCGGTGAAGCCGATGTCCTCCATCCGCCGCCGGGTTTCCCTGATCACCGCGGTGCGCGTCATGATGTTGGCGTGGAGCGTTTCGCGCCGCAGATCGAGGAAACGGTACCGCAAGCGGATTTCCTCAGGGTATTCCTGCTCACCCGCAACCGGCATCGGCAGTTCTTCTGCGGCCGAAAGCACCGTGGCCCCGCGCGCATAGACCTCGATAGCCCCGGTTGGCAGATTGGCATTCACCGTCGCATCGCTGCGCGCCTTGACGTTGCCATCAATGGTCACCACGCTTTCAACGCGCAGCGCTTCAAGCACCGCCAGCGCCGGGCTATCACTATCGGCGACGATCTGGGTGATGCCATAATGATCGCGCAGATCGACGAACAGCACCCCGCCATGATCGCGCTTGCGGTGGACCCAGCCTGACAGGCGGACCGTTTCGCCAACATCGGCGGCGGTCAACGCTCCACAGGTATGTGAACGATAGGCGTGCATCGCGGTCTTTCCAAATGGCCTGCAATAAGGCAGGGGAATATGTGTGAATGGGGCGGCTAACAGGCGATGGCTGCTTCTTTGTCAAGCCGCGAGCCCGCACGGGCTCAATTATAGAACCGAAACATGATTATCCATGACCTGATTACCGATACCGCATCGCTCAAGAAACTGTGCGACCGGCTGTCCAAAGCGGACTTCGTCTGCGTTGACACCGAATTCATGCGGGAAAACACCTATTGGCCCGAACTGTGCCTGATCCAGATCGCTGACGGCGAGGAAGCCGCCGCGATTGATCCGATGGCGCCGGGCATCGACATGAAGCCCTTGCTCGATCTGCTGGTGAACAATGAGGATGTGCTCAAGGTTTTCCACGCCGGCGGGCAGGATGTAGAGATCATCTACAACCTTAGCGGCAAGACCCCTCACCCGATTTTCGACACGCAGGTTGCGATGATGGCGGTGAGCCAGTCCGAGCAGATCGGTTATGCCAATCTGGTTGAATCATGGCTGGGAATTGTTGTTGATAAAGGCGCGCGGTTTACCGATTGGTCGCGCCGTCCGCTCGATGCCCGGCAGATCGAATATGCCATCGGCGATGTTACCCATCTGGCGAAGATATTCCCCAAGCTGCTGAACCGCCTGATGAAGACCGGGCGCGGGCAATGGCTCGATGCCGAAATGGAAAAGCTCGCCGATCCTGCGGGCTATCGCAACGATCCTGACGCCTCGTGGCAGCGGATCAAGGCTTCGGGGCGCAATCCGGCGATGCTCGGACGGCTGAAAGCGCTGGCGCGCTGGCGCGAGCTTGAGGCGCAGGACAAGAACATCCCGCGCGGCCGCATCGCGCGCGATGAGACCGTCGCCGATATCGCCAACCATCCGCCCAAGGTCCAGGCCGATCTTGGCAAGGTGCGCGGGCTTTCAGCGGGCTGGCGTGAGAACGAGATTGGCCGCCGGATGATGGCCGCGCTCGCCGCCGCCACGCCGATGACCGACGATGAGATGCCGCCCCGAACCCCGCGCGGCGCCCCGCTCGGCAAGGAAGGCGCGCTGGTGGCAGACCTGCTCAAACTGCTGCTCAAAATTCGCAGCCGCGAGATCGACGTGGCCTCACGTTTGCTGGCGCGGAGCGATGACCTGGAATTGCTGGCCGCCGGGGTGCGCAAGAACCTGCCGCTGCTCGAAGGCTGGCGTTTCGAAACCTTCGGCAAGGACGCGCTTGATCTGGTCGAAGGCAAATTGGCCTTTGCGGTGGTGAACGGCAGAATGAAGATGACGCACGTTGATGATGTGGTGGAAGAGGTGGTTGGGGCCTCATAAATAGGGACAGTCCCTATTTAACCCACGATTCGACTGTTGCACTCCCCGCCGTTCCCGGTAAATAGGGACTGTCCCTATTTATGAGAGTGACCGACATGCCGCGCGCTTCCCGCATTGTTGTTCCGGGCATCCCGCATCACATTACCCAGCGCGGCAACCGGCAGATGCCGATCTTCTTTTCTGATCACGACCGGCAATATTACATCGAGGTTTTGACCAAGGCCTGCGTTGCCAACGATTTAACCTGTCTGGCCTGGTGCCTTATGGACAATCACGTGCACCTAATCCTCAAGCCGAAAGCTGCTGACGCCCTGCGGGCCACTTTGGCCAGCGCGCACACCAAATATGCCCAACATGTCAATCTGCGCCAAGGACTGACCGGCCACCTGTTTCAGGGACGCTATGCCAGTTATGCCATGGACGACGCCCAACTGATGGTGGCAGTGCGCTATGTTGAGAACAATCCAGTCAAAGCAGGACTGGTGGCGAACGCGGCTGACTGGCGCTGGTCCAGTGCAAGGGCGCATCTGTTCGCTGAGGACGATGGACTAACCAATGTCGCCGCCATCGGTCGCCATGTCGCCAATTGGCAGGCCTACCTTGCCGATGGAGTGGAGGCCGCTGATCGAGATGATGAAATTGAAGCCGCCATGCGGTCGGGCCGCCCAATGGGAGCCAAGGAATGGGCAGGACAATTTGGCGAACCGCTCAAACCGCGGGGTCGTCCCAAAATTAAATAGGGACAGTCCCTATTTAACCTAAATAGGGACTGTCCCTATTTAACCTCCCCACCGCAAATCGAATCCTGCTCGAGGCTGACGCGATGTCAACTATGTCAACCTCGCCGCGTTTGCTAAGGGTCGCCGCATGACCACCTACCACCCCACGCTCAAACAACTCCAATACCTCGTCGCCTTGCACGAACACGGCCATTTTGGCCGCGCGGGTGCGGCGTGTTTTGTTTCGCAATCGACGCTTTCCGCAGGCCTGCGCGATCTGGAAACGCTGCTCGGTGTGGTGCTGGTTGAACGCACCAAACGCGCGGTGCGGTTTACCCCGCTGGGCAATGCCGTGGTCGCCAAGGCGCACCGCATCCTGCGCGAGGCGGAAGAGCTCTCCGACATGGTGCAGAGCGCCGGCCAGCCGCTTTCGGGCGAGGTGCGGATGAGCGTGATCCCGACGATTGCCCCCTTCCTGCTCCCCCGGATGCTCCCCCGCCTGCGCCGTGAGCGTCCTGCTCTGAAGCTGTTCCTGCGCGAGGAAACCAGCGCCGCCGCCATCGAATCGCTCCACCACGGCCGCGCCGATTGCGTGCTGCTCGCACTCCCCTTCCCCACCGGCGAGGTGGAAAAGGAGACCATCGAGCTCGACGCGCTCTACGTCGCATTCCCCAAGGATGATCCGCGTGATCCCCCGGCAGAAATCGGGCCTGAAATGATCGATGAGAGCCGATTGCTGCTGCTCGAAGACGGCCACTGCCTCAAAGACCACGCGCTCGCCGCGTGCGGCCGCCCGGAACTCCGCGCCAGCGCAACGATGATCGGCACGTCCTTACACACCTTGGTGCAGATGGTGGACAATGGCCTCGGCCTGACGATGCTGCCTGAAATGGCGATCGATGCCGGGATATTGAACGGCACCCAGGTGGTAGCGCGCCCGCTCAAGTCCGACAACGCCAACCGCGAAATCGCGCTGGTGTGGCGCAAGAATTCGCCGAGAGCTGAGGAGTTCAGGATGCTGGCGGAGGAATTGAAGGCGGGTTCATAATAGTTGATAAATGAGCTAGTCTCGCATTCTTAACACTGGAGGCTTTCCAATGATTAGCGCAGACTTGGGCTCAAAGCTCGAAACCTTTGTCGCCAATCTTGTCGAATCCGGACGCTACAATTCCAAGAGCGAAGTCCTGCGCGAAGGCGTGCGCTTGGTGCAGGACCGTGAGGCAAAGCTTGCGGCGTTGGAAGCAGCAATTGGGCTGGGACTGGCGGAGGCGGACGCGGGGCTTGGTGATCCGATTGAGGATGTGGTTGATCGCTTGCAAAAGAAATACCGGGCAATGGCCAGCCGCGCCGCATGAAAGTTATTCTGGTACCGGCGGCGCAATCTGACTTGGAAACCATCGGCGATTTCATCGCTCGGGAAAATCCGCTGCGGGCCGCGTCGTTCCTTCATGAACTGCTCGATCGATGTGATGGACTCGCGAAGATTCCCCATCGCTGAACAACTCGCAAGATCAGGCGTCCGCAAATGCGTCCGCGGCAACTACCTCATTTTCTATCGCATCACGGCTGATCAGATCGATGTTGTTCACATCCTCCATGGTTCAACGGACTATCAATCCATTTTCGAAGAAGGTGAGAAATAGGCTCGGCCAACTGGCGCTGCTCCCCAGTTGCCAAGGCACACGCGCCGCCGCATAGATGCCCCCATCACCAAAAGGGAGCGCGCGCAGATGAACGTCATATTTGGATCGATGGGTTTCTTCCTCCTTATCGTTGCGCTGTTCCTCGCGCTTTCGAGCTTCTTCACCGTGCAGACCGCCGAAACCGCAATCATAACCCGGCTCGGCAAATTTCAGCGGACCGCCTCGCCCGGGCTTGGCTGGAAAGTGCCGCTGATTGACAAGGTTGAAGGCCGCGTCAGCCTGCGGGTCGATCAGATTGTGCTGACCATGGAAACCAAGACGCGTGACAACGTGTTCGTCACCATCCCGATATCGGTGCAAACGCGGGTGCGCGCGGAAAAAGTGTTTGAAGCGTTCTACAGCCTTTCAGATCCCGCCGCGCAGATTCAGGCCTATGTCGAGCAGGTGGTGCTCGGCCACGTTCCCGGCATGACGCTCGACGAAGTATTCGCCAGCCAATCGAGCATCGCCGCCGCTGTGAAGCAGGAGCTTGACAGCGACATGTCGGTGTTCGGCTATGAGATCGTCAACGTCCTGGTCACCGACATCATCCCCGACGGCAAGGTCAAGGCGGCGATGAATGACATCAACGCGGCGCAGCGCGAACAGGTCGCCGCCACCGCGCGCGGCGACGCAGAAAAGATCCTCGTGGTCAAAAAGGCTGAGGCAGAGGCCGAAAGCAAGGCGCTGCAGGGCCACGGCATCGCCAATCAGCGCCGCGCGATTATCGAGGGCCTGAGCACATCGATCGAAGGTTTCCAGAAAACCCTGGGCGACGGCACCGCGCGCGAGGCGATGCAACTGGTGCTGGTCACGCAATATTTCGATACGCTCAAATCGATTGGTGAGAGCGACAAGACCAACACCTTGTTCGTCAGCCACGCTCCGGGTGCGGTGCAAACCATATCCGAGCAAATCATGGAATCGATGGTGGCCGCGGGGCAAAACCAGCCCCGGAAATAACCGCGCTCAGCCTGTTGCCACGCTTCGCCGGAATTTCCAAAACGAGATTCAGCTTTGCTGCAACGCTTCATTGTAGTATCATATGTGATATGAAATTCGTTCTGGATACCGACGTGATTGTTGCCGGTTTGCGCAGTCCGACGGGAGCCTCTGCGGAGTTGCTCCGACTGGTACATTCCGGTTTCATCACTATCGTGGTGACGGTGCCGCTCATATTGGAGTATGAATCGGTGCTAACACGACCAGAGCATCTGGCGGCGTCTGGCCTTGTAACAAGCGAGGCTCAAGCCGTTATCGATGTGCTGGTGAGCGTGGCTGAGTGGAGCAGAATCGATTATCGTTGGCGGCCGCAAACCCGCGATCCGGCGGATGAAATGGTGCTGGAGGCAGCAATCAACGGCGCAGCCAGTGCCATCGTGACCTTCAACCGGCGCGACTTTGGCGCGGCACCGGCCAAATTCGGGATCGGCTGCTGGTTGCCGGGTGAAACATTGGAGAAGTTGAGATGAACAAGCCCGCTGTCATTCAATTGCGCCTGCCGCGTTCGGTAAAGAACGGAGTGGAACGCTGGGCGAAGCTCGATGGAACCAGCATGAACCAGTTGATTGCGTCTGCCGTGGCCGAAAAGCTCTCCGCACTGGAAACAGTGGAGTTCTTTGAAAGCCGCGCTCGTCGGGCTGATTTCGGAACCTTTGATCGCATCATGAACCGGACGAGGGGAGAGGCTCCACGTGCGGGGGATGAATTGCCGGCAAGCTATGTACGGCGGAAGTGAGAGGGCGCTGTGAACGAAGGTCAACGAGCGGAAACCGCGATTGCTCTGGCAAACGCCTATATGAAGCGCTTCAGTGAGTTGGAAGCTATCGAATGGCGTATCAACTATTTAATTTGGGGGCCCTTGGCGCGATGGGTTATCTATGGATAGAACACGGGATCTCGTTGGCCAATGCGATTGGATTGGTTTTGTTGATACTTGGATCGACAATAGTCTGCTCTGGCCATGCCGTTGCGTTATACTGGCTCTACACCCAGCAAGATCAAGTGCGCGCCCTTGGAATTGAATGCCAGAAAAAGGCCGCGTTGATTGCGGGGGTCGAACTCTCTTATCCTCCTCATCGCCCAGTCAGAGGTTGGAGAGTTAGAGATTGGCGATGGGTCATTTGGCAAGTGTCAGTTACCGCTTCGCTCTGTCTATCTGTCGGCGCACTCATTAGAAAGTAGCCGCGCTGATCAACAAATCGCCCCTCTCAGAACCAGATCCCTCCCTTCAATCCATGTGCTTCAGGCCAACGCGCAGATAATCCCACCCGGTAATCACCGTCAGCGCCGCAGCCAGCCACAGCGTCGTCAGGCCGACTGTATGCGGCACGTTGATTTCCAGATTACCCAGCCACATGTTCCACCACGGCATGGCGTTCCCCAGGATCAGCGCGCCGAGCGAAACCAGTTGAAACGTCGTCTTCCATTTTGCCAGCTGCGATACCGGGACTGACACCTGAATGCCCCCGAGGAATTCGCGCAGGCCCGAAACGGCAATCTCGCGGATCAGGATAACCAGTCCGGCAATCACGTGCATGTCGCCCACATAAGGCCCGCGCATTACGCCTTGTGCGGCGAGCACGAGGATCACTGCCGCGACCATGATCTTGTCGGCGATCGGATCGAGAAATACCCCCAGACGGCTCACCGCCCCATAGGAACGCGCGACATAACCGTCGAAATAATCGGTCAGGCCCATGAGCGTGTACATGCCAAAGCCGAGGCCATAGCCCAGCTCCCATTCCGGCCACCACAGCAGCGCCGCCAGCAGCGGCACGGCAATGATCCGCGAAAGCGTCAGAATGTTGGGCAGAGTCATCATCGCGGTCGATTTCTAGCTTCACCTGCCCGGCAATGTCGAGTGGATGCCGCAGATTTTCCCCCCTCCAAACTACCAGCGCATGCTAATCGCTTGTGCAAGCTGAAAGGCGCGCTAGGGTTTGCCGCCAGACGGGACACAGACCAGAGCCGCATGACAACCTCCACTCACCTCCTTCGGGAGCGACGTTTCCTGCCGCTGTTCGTCACGCAATTGCTCGGCGCGTTCAACGATAACCTGTTCAAGAACGCCATGGTGCTGTTCGTGGTTTACAGCGTTTACAATTCGCAAGCCGAAGAGGCGAAATTCAGCGCCCTGGCCTCGGCACTGTTCATCATCCCGTTCTTTGTCCTCTCGGCCATCGCCGGACAGCTGGCGGACATGCGCGACAAAGCGAAGATCATCCGCATCGTAAAAGCTTGCGAAATCGGCATAATGCTGATCGGCGGGGCGGGATTGCTGCTCGCGGCAAACGGCATTGCAGTCAGCAGCTTTGCCATACCGCTGATGCTCGCGGCGGTTTTCGCCATGGGGGTGCATTCGACCTTCTTCGGCCCGATCAAATACGCTATCCTGCCCCAGCATCTGGCACCCGGCAAGGTTTTGGCGGCGACTGGTCTGGTCGAGGCGGGAACCTATGTCGCGATTCTGCTGGGCACCATATTGGCGGGGTGGCTGCCGGTGCAGTGGGCGGCTGCGGGGGTGGTTATCACCGCCGTAATCGGCTTTTTGTCGGGCCGTCAGGTGCCTCCTGCCCCGCCCCAGATCGCTGGGGAACCGCTCGATTTCCACTTTATCAGAGCCTCGTGGGCGCTGGTCCGAAACACCACGCACGATCGCCGGGTGTTCGAGGCAATCCTGGCGATCAGCTTCTTCTGGGCGGTCGGCACCGTGCTGTTCATCCAGTTCCCGCCGCTCGCCAAGAACGTGCTCCACGCCAGCAAGGAGGTCGCGAGCCTGTTTCTGGTGATCTTCTCGGTCGGCATCGCGATTGGGTCGGTATCGATAAACGCCATGCTCAAGGGCAAGGTTTCGGCGCGCTATTCTGCCGTATCGGTGATGGCGATGGGGGGGTTTGTTGTCGGGTTCTATCTTGTCTGCCGGGTTTGGGCACACGGAACGGACAACACGCTGCTGAACGTTCCGGCGTTTCTCGCGCGGCCGATGGCCTTTCCGCTGCTCGGAACGCTGCTCGGCATCGCCATTAGTGGCGGCATGTTCGTCGTGCCGCTCTATGCGTTCCTCACCACCTTCGTTGACAAATCACAAACCGCGCGCACGATTGCGGCAAACAACATCGTCAATTCGGGCGCGATGGTGATCGGCTCGCTGGTGGCGTTGGGGCTTTCCGCAGCGGGGTTACCCTTGCAGGAACAGGTGCTGCTGAGCGCGGTGATGTGTCTGGTTTCCGCCCTGCTCGCGGTGCAGCTTTACCGCAGCGAACTGGCAGGCGAGCCGCTCAGGCTATAAGGTCCGAGCCGCTCAGGCTATAAGATCCGAGCCGCTCAGGCTATGAAAGCTGATACGCCGATGAAGCAGGCGCAATAGGCGAGGAGAAATTCCTTCACGTCTTGTCGGCTGATGCCGCGCGCCGGGCGGGCACGAATGGCAGCTTGGCCGCGGCGGACATGCGGCGGCAGGCTCATCAGAAACGGGTGGCGGGCAGACTCATCGGTAACAACCAAGGCTCTTCTCACAGACCTTCACTCCCTTGCGACGGGCTGCTGTTAAGAAAAGATTTACCACAACACTAGCGGGAAAACGGCGCTAGATCCCGCGCTCCCGTTTCGGGACGTTAACCCTGGCGAGTGTGTACGCGAGGCCAGGCCCTCACCCTTGCGACAACGCGACGATATAGTCCCACTCCGATGGCCGCAGTTCGGAAACCGAGAGCCGCGACAGCGTGAGCAATTCAATCGCCGCCAGCGCCGGATCGGCCTTGATCGCCGCCAAGGTCACCGGCTTCTTCAATTTCTTCACGGGCTTGAGTTTCACCGAAGCCCAGGTGCCGGTATCATCGCCGGGGTCACTGAGCCCAGCCTTGCTGATCCGCGCAATCCCGACGATTTCCTTGCCGATGTTCGAATGATAAAAGAACGCAAGGTCACCCACCGCCATGGCCCGCAGGTTGTTGCGCGCGCGGTAATTGCGCACCCCGTCCCATGTCCCCTCTTTCTCGGCGACAAGATCATCCCATGAGTAGGCATCAGGTTCGCTCTTCATCAGCCAAAAACGCGATGCAGAAGTGATTTTGGTCATGAATCTCGCCGAAAAAGGGTCTATGCCGGTGCCAATAGCTCATTTTTCGGATCTGACCACATGACACTTACCGCTCTGCCGGTGCTTTCACTGGCCGATAATGCTGACCACTTTTCGCAAGCCATCGGCGACAGCTTCAAGATGTTTGGCTTTGCCATGGTCAAGGACCACGGCATCGATGCCGATCTGATCGCCAGGGCCTGGGACCTGACCGGACAATTCTTCGCGCTGCCCGAAGATGAAAAACGCGCCTACTTCGATCCAAAGATTTCCGGCGCGCGCGGCTATACCCCGTTCGGTACCGAAATTGCCAAGGGCGCAAAAGTGCACGATCTCAAGGAATTCTGGCACGTCGGCCGTGACGTGGCGGCGGAAAGCCCCCTTGCTTCGTCAATGCCGCCCAACGTCTGGCCCACGCGCCC
>JANLOZ010000054.1:0-2899 GCA_031366845.1 Novosphingobium sp.
TCTGCGCTTCTGCGACGAGTCTGGCAAAGACCTCATTGGGCGTTTCAAAGTCGAGCACTTTTCGTGGTCTGTTGTTCAGGCGTTCGGCGATCTCGTTGAGATCGTCCTGGGTATGGCCGCTAAGGTCGGTGCCCTTTGGCAGGTACTGGCGGATCAGGCCGTTGGCGTTTTCGTTGGAGCCGCGCTGCCAGGGGCTGTAGGGATCGGCGAACCAGACTTTGATGCCGGTGTTGGCGGTTAGCTGCGCATGGCGGGGGTAACGGTGCCACCTTACTTAACCCCCAAACTCAAACCATAACCACACCATCCAAATGGGGACACGCAATAGCATGTCCCCGCGTGTCTCGCGTGTCGCGGCTCACCCTCTCGGCTGGACCGGGTCGAGTTGCCGAACCACATCGGCATTGCGCTGAAAAAACCAGTCGGTCACCGGGTTGGGCACCAGCGGATCATCAAGGTTCACCGAGCCACGTCGGCGCGGGTCATTGAGCAGGGCGGCGAGCCGCGCCAGGCCTTCGTCGGAAAGCAGGAAGGGGCCGACCGGGTCCTGGCCTGGTCCCGGCACGAACAGGGCATAGCCGCCCCGTTCCACAGCAACCGTCTTGCCGTTTGCCGTCACGTCGATTGCGCCGGCCGTCTCTCCGCGAGCGCCCGCGCCGGGGCCGCGCAGCAGGATCAGCGAGGCTGTGCCTGCGTCGGCACCGCTCACGCCCGGGACACCGGCCTCATGGCTGGCGATGGCAATGGCATCCTCGCCCACGGCGCCTTCAACGATTGTTCCGCGGATACCGATCGAGGCGGTCGGGGTGCGGATCGATGACTGGCCGGGATTGGCGTGCGTGGGCTTGCCCGACATAAAGCGGAACGCGCCCTTTGCCACCGAGACGCCGACCGCGCTGGAAGCACGCGCGGGATCATAAACGAACTTGTCGACGGTGATCCGGGCATTCGCGCCGAGCTGAAAATTGGTCCGGTCGAGCAGCAAAACCTGCAAGGCGCTGCTGCGCCCGGTGGCAATCTGGTTGCCCAGCGAAACCCGCTCCTTGACCTGAGCCGCATGGGCCGGCGCATTGGCGGCGCTCGCCATGCGAACATCATTGATCACGGCGGCGTTGACCCCGACCGTCTGGGCGAATGCAGGTGCGCCGATCCCGGCGGCCAGAACCGCAAGTGACGCGCATAGAATGGGCTTGTTCATCGCAATCACTCCCTCAATTGCCAAATCGATAGACGAGGCGAAGCTCCGCGCCGAAGCTGTGATAATCACGCAGCAGACTGGCAGCGTTGTAGGTCCGTGCCGAATAACTCACTGCCGGTTCGACGAACAAGCCGGAATCGCCGAGCGGCAGGCCAATCGCGGCGCGGGCAAAAATCCGCCATTCCTTCAGGTCTGGTCCGGTGACAGGGTCACGGTAATCGGCGCGCCGCACCGTGGCGGAAAGCCCCAGATAGGTGCCATTATCCGCGATGGGCAGATGCGCCGCAGCAAACACGCGCCCACCGCTATAGCCGAGCGTGCGCAGGGTGGCGTCTTTCAGCTCAATCGCCGCGCCGAATGCGAGGCTGGCATGGTCGCGCGGTGCCATGGTGTAAACCAGCGCCAGATCGTAGCGCGCGCCATCGCGCAAAGCTGCCGCGACGCTGCCCAGGTACTTTTGATGCACAACCTCGGCAGCGATAGACCAGCGCGAGCGTTCACCCGAATTCAGCCCCAGCGCGATCTGGCCGCCGTATTCGGTGACAAACGGATCGGCAAACAGGGCTGCGTGGCGCACCACACCGCCGACAGCGATGTCAGCGCTTTCGCCCAGCTTGGTCGCAAAGCCGAGTTTCACGCCGCCCACCTGGTAATCGAGTTTGGGCCCGCTCAGACTGTCCTTTGACTGGAATGACAGCCCGGCATAAAAATAGCTGCGGTTCCGGGTGCCGAACTGCGCATCAAGCCGCGCGGCGGTAACCGCCGAAACCCCGCCCGCAGCAAGGCTCGGCAAGGTCGGAATGTTGATTTCGGTAGCCAGTGCGCCGTAAGAATCGCTGTCATAGGCCATGCCGACTGATAGCTCGCCCCACAGGCCATCACCGCGGGTCGCGGTGCTCGGCTGGTTCCCGCCCCAATCGCCGCAGGCCGCGCGCGCCTCGGTCCAGCCCGGAAGCGACGCGTCACGGACATTGCCGAGTTCATAGGCCGCGCGGCGCTTGTCATCGAGCACGCACAGCAGCGTAGCGTAGTAAAGCCGGACATCGTCGGAACCACTGCCGGGCCGATTGAGCAGAGCCCGTTCGAGCGCGGCAGCCGCACCGAGCAGATCACCGCCCGCCGCCTGCGCGCGCGCAGAGGCGATTGCGCCCGCGTTGGTCGCAGTCGCATCGATCAGCGCGTCGATTTCAGCCTCTGGCGAAACCGACTGGGCCGCAGCAGGCGCAGCAAAAGCAAGCCCGATAGCGAGCGCACCAGCACAAACCGCGGTTGTTCGACGTCTATAGTTCATGTCATCCCCCCATAGCGCCCGATGTCTAGCGCGAAGCGGGATAACCCGCCAGTTACAAACGTGGTTATCATTTGAGCCGGTAATGCAGTGATGGGCTAACAAGCACGAAGCCGGTATCGGGCTTATTTCTATTTCGGTGCCAGTTGTTCCATCATCTTGGCGCGAAGATGAACGCGCTGCATCCGCGCTCTTGATTTATTCCGCATATTCCGGTGACAGCGCATATTCCGGTGACAGTGCACTTAATTCATGTGCATGTAATAATTAACCTATAAATCAACACTATAACAAAAACCACTTTCCTACATCCTCCCAATCCGCATATCCCCCAGCCGTCCGCCGTGCTGCAGCTCTGCGGATGGACCTTCCCCCGGTCTGTGCCACCCGGTGCAGGCGCGGGGGAGATGACT